>JAGOVR010000013.1 GCA_018060635.1 Bacteriovoracaceae bacterium | reverse complement strand
TCTGTTAAGGAGAGAGTTGGAGTATGCAGAATAAGATTTTTTATAATTCCTAAACTCCCTAGATGTCGAAAAAGAGCATTGTAATCTGATGCAGATTTTGAAAGAGAAAAAGCTGAAATACTTTTATTATTTCCATCGTAACTTCCGTTGAAAGGTTTGGAAGTAGGGGCAACAGAAGGAGTTGAAGTATTAAAATTATTTTCGATAGAAGCACCAATCACATCTAATGTATTTCCAGTAAGAGTTATATCGCTGGTTTGTTTATAATATTTATCAGCGTAAAGAATATAATCAGGTGTATTTAAAAATTTATTTTGTAGTTCAACTAAACTAGCTTGATCACAAATAAGATAAGGGTCAGAGACAGTTCCACTCCCACCACAAAAATCCACATCAGTATTAACACTTTCGTTTTTATCGCTATAACTTACAGAACTTTTTAGACAAGATTCAAGAACAAAATTAAAGAGTAAGATAAAAATAAAACTTACCCTTACAGGAGCATATTTTGCTTCAGAATAATTTGATATAGATGTCATTTAATTCCTACCAGTTAGGTTTAATTTTAGCATATATTTGTAAGTTCAGGATAAAGGTAAAATAATTCGTAGGATTCTGTTTTTTTAGGTTTTTTAAAAGCCTAAAAAGTATGGCATTAAGTTATAAAGAGAGAATTCATTTTGGTAAAAAAAAACCCCTCACGAATGAGGGGTTTTATGACGCAAAAATTAATTAATTTTAAAATTAGCGATCGTTTCTAAAGTTTCCGCGAGGACGTCTTGGTCCACCACCAAAACCGCCACCGAATCCACCACCAGCACCACCGCGAGATTCGCGAGGAGCTTGAGGTCGTGCTTCAGATACGTTCATAGCGCGGCCAGCATGCTCAATACCATTAAGCTTGTCGATAGCCGTTTGTGCTTCTTCATCACTTGCCATTTCAACAAAACCGAAGCCTTTGCTTCTTCCTGTTTCACGGTCAGTGATTACTTTCGCAGATTCTACATTACCAGCTTGTGAAAACACTTCTTGTAGCTGGTTGTCGTCGAAGGAATAGGGAAGGTTCCCTACGTACAGTTTCTTGCCCATGATCTTTTTCTCCTTAATCGTCTAGATTATCACTTCTGATTTTCTAGGCTTCTTGTTAAAGCCTCCATTAAAACACGGGCAAAAACCCGATCTCTCTGTAGGCGGACGATGTCATCTTAACACAAAGAATCTTTCTCGACTAGCTTATTAAGAATCTTTTTTATTTATTCCCCCAAAATATAGGAAAATATTAACGGGGCTACGATGGAAGCATCTGATTCTACAATAAATTTAGGCGTTTCTGGGGATAATTTACCCCAAGTAATTTTTTCATTAGGAACGGCCCCAGAGTAAGAACCATAGCTAGTTGTTGAATCGCTAATTTGGCAAAAATAGGCCCAACGAGGGACTTTTACTTCCAAATCTTGCTCGATCAAGGGCACCACGCAAATAGGGAAGTCACCTGCAATTCCTCCTCCAATTTGAAAAAATCCGATAGAGTGCTTAGGAGAAACTTCCTTGTACCATTTAATGAGCTCTAGCATATAATCGATTCCAGTTTTAACGACACTTCGAGAAGCTTTTCCTTCAGTGACTCGTGCCGCAAAAATATTAGCAGAAGTTGAATCTTCCCACCCTGGTACAAATAAAGGGATATTTTTTTCAGCCGCCGCTACCAACCAAGAGTTTTTAGGATCAATTTGGTAGGATTTTTTTAGCTCTCCCGAAAGAATAATTTGGTAAAGATATTCGTGGGGAAGAAAGGCTTGATTATTTTTTGTATTTTCTTGCCAACGCTTGAGTAAGGCCCCTTCTAGATAACGAAAAGCTTCATCTTCAGGAATACACGTGTCAGTCACTCGGTTAAGCCCTCTTTCTAAAAGTTTTTCTTCGTCTTGTGGAGTAAGATCGCGGTAATTAGGAATACGCACATAGTGTTCATGAGCCACAAGATTATAAAGATCTTCTTCTAAATTGGCCCCTGTGCAGGAAATAGCGTGTATTTTATCTTGGCGAATCATTTCAGAAAGAGAGATGCCTAGCTCCGCTGTACTCATAGCTCCTGCTAGGGTAACAAACATTTTACCGTTATTTTTGAGTAAATCTTGGTATCCAATAGCCGCATCTCGCAAAGCGGCGGCATTAAAATGCTTATAATGTTTATCAATGAATTTGGTAATAGCACCTGACATAAAGAACTCCTTATCGCTAAAATTTTTCTCATTTAACTTTAAGCTTAAGGATTTGACAAGAATTTGCTTTCTAATCTCCCTGCGTTTAATTTGAATACATGGAAAAAGTTGTTACATCTGCTACGCTTTATTTTGAAAGTCTTTTGCAAGATATTCAAAAGGCTCAAAAAAGTATTTTTTTAGAATGCTATATCTTTGAATGGGATGAAGTAGGTGAAAAAATAGGGAAGGCCCTTGCAAAAAAGGCCCAAGAAGGCTTGGATGTGCGACTTCTTGTTGATGCCATAGGTTCTCTTAGTTTTGATAAAAAAAATTATGAAGAACTTTTAAAACAAAAAGTGAGAGTTCATATCTACCATCCATTGCCATGGAAAATATGGCAATGGACCAAAAAGAAAAGTGCCATAGTTCACGGAGATAGTTTTTTGAAATTGTGGCGGCACTTAAATAAACGCTTACATCGCAAAAGTTTAATCATTGATTCTAAAATAGCTTGGGTAGGAAGTTATAATATCACACAAACACATCTAAAACAGTGGAAGGATGTGGCCATAAGTTTTCAAGATGAGCGAGTGGCTTTTTTACAAGAAGCTTTTTATAAGGCTTGGGGAGAGCCCTTTTCCTTAAGGTTTTTTCAGATCCCTTCAGATCTTTATTTGAATATCTTTTTTTGGCAAAGGATGAGAGGGCGTAGAATTTTTTTTCAAAAAATAAAGAAAGCACAAAAAAGAATATGGCTTCTCTCTGCTTACTTTATTCCTGAAAGACGTTTTTTACGTAGATTAAAACAAGCAGGGAGATTAGGTCAGGATGTGCGTCTTTTTTTGCCGCAAAATTCAGATGTTTTTTTTATGCACTGGTCGGCACGTATTTTTTATGCCGAATTACTTAACTCAGGGGTTCGGATTTTTGAATACCAAGGAGGCGTTCTGCACGCTAAAGTTAGTTTAATTGATGAAGAAGGGATGGTGGGTTCTAGTAATCTTAACCATAGAAGTTTTAATCATGATTTAGAAGTGGATATTGTTCTAAGAGAAGAGCAGAGTAAGCTTGATTTGCAGGCTTTTTATGATGAGATACAAAAAGGGAGTCAAGAAATAAAAAAAGAAGATATGCAAAAACTCCCTTTATTCAAGATGATTTTCGGTCGATTTTTTTTATTATTTAAATTTTGGCTTTAGGGGAATCTTATGCTTTTAAAAATTTTAACCTACAATATGCATAAGGGAAAATCTTCGGCAGGGCTTAAAACTATTACAGAGATGAAAACGATCTTAGAAGAAATGGATGCAGATTTAGTTTTCTTACAAGAAGTTCAAGGAGGAAAACAAAGCGAAAATATTCCTGATCAGTTTGAGTATTTAGCAGATAGCTTATGGCCACATTTTTCTTATGGTCGTAATGCCATTTATTCAGGAGGGCACCATGGAAATGCTATTTTAAGTAAATACCCTTTCTCTTTTACTGAAAATATCAAACTTAATACTTCTTGGAATTTTAGTCGAGGGCTTGTTCACGGTATTTTGCATCCTAACTTTTTTCCTAACCCTATCCATGTCATATGTATGCATTTAGGAATGCGAGAAACAGAACGACAAAAACAAGTACAAATTTTAGGCGACAGAATTGCACAACATATTCCAGCAAATGCCCCTCTTATTATTGCAGGGGACTCCAATGATTGGTTAGGTAAGATGCAACATACTTTTTCTCAAAAATTTCATTTGCAGGAGAGTTATCAAGTTTTACATGGCCATCATGCTAGAACTTTTCCTTCAATTTTTCCTGTTTTACCTCTGGATCGTATTTATGTAAGAGGCCTTAAAATAATGAATGTTACTGTTTTAAAGGATAAAATGTGGAGGAAGTTATCAGATCATCTTCCTCTGTATGCTGAATTAAAGTATGACGAAAAAATAAAAAATTAGAGAGAGCGGTGTCTCACAATCACTCCTTCAATCATATAGATCACATCTTCTGCAATATTAGTGGCATAATCGGCAATGCGTTCAAGATTGCGAGATATAGAAAGATAATTGACTAGTTCTTTTACTTTTTCAGGATGTTTTCCAATAGATCTATAAACTTGATCGTAAGTGGCTTTATGAAGAGCGTCCACTTCATTGTCAGCTTGCATAACATTTTTAGCGAGGGCCAAATCCATTTGAATGAGAGCATTTAAAGATTGTGAAAGCATAGATCTGGTTTTATCTACCATGGTGGTAAAATCAAAGGTTGAATCGAGGGCCCCTGCTTGAATAAGAAAACGGACTCGTTCTGCTATATTGACACAAAGATCTCCCACTCGTTCTAGATCATTGTTAATTTTTAAAATAGCAATGACAAAGCGTAAATTAGAAGCAACAGGTTGATGTAGAGCTAATATTTTAAGGCAATCTTCCTCTACTTCCACTTCTTTAAGATCTATTTGTTCATCACAATCAATAATTTCTAAGGCCAATTTATCATGACCATTACGCATAACAAGTGCCGCTTTCTGTAAACTTTCTTCCACCAGAGAGCTTAAAGAGAGAATTTTTTTCTTTAATATTTCTAATTCTTTTTCTAAATGCATAGACATAGATGAACCTTTGTTTGTTAGCCAAAACGACCACTGATGTAGTCTTCTGTTTTTTTGTTTTTAGGATTAGTAAAAATATTTTGAGTCGTGTCGTATTCCACCATCTCACCTTCATAAAAGAAGGCCGTATAATCGGAGACACGTGCCGCTTGTTGCATATTATGAGTCACAATCACTATGGTATAGTGACTTTTCATGGCAGTGATAAGCTCTTCTACCCGAGCTGTGGATTTAGGATCCAGTGCCGAACAAGGTTCATCCATCAGAATAACTTCAGGTTGCATAGCAACGGCACGAGCGATGCAAAGTCTTTGCTGTTGCCCTCCTGATAAAGCAGTGGCCATATCACCTAAACGATCTTTTACCTCATCCCACAAAGATGCATTTTTAAGAGATGTCTCTACTAACTCATCTAAATTGCCATTGTAACCATGGATTTTAGGTCCCCACGTAATATTTTTATAAATAGATTTAGGAAAAGGATTGGGTCTTTGAAAAACCATTCCAATCAAGCGTCTAATTTCTACAGGATCGGATTGTTTTCCATACAAACTTAAATTTCTATAAAAAGCTTCTCCTGTAATTGAAAGACCTGGGATAAAATCATTCATACGATTAAAAGAACGTAGGAGTGTACTTTTCCCACAACCTGAAGGACCAATAATGGCTGTCACCGATTTTTCATGGATCTCAATATCCACATTTCTTATGGCAGGTTTTTGTCCATAATAAACACATAAATTCTTTGTTGTTAAAATAGAGGTGGAACTTACCATGTGTTTTTCCTTTGAGCTCGGTCTCTAATAATAATAGCCGCAAGATTCATAATAAAGAGAAATAAAAGCAGGACTATGATGGCGGCCCCTGCTAAAGATTGAAAAGCTTCTTGTGGTCTAGATGACCAATTAAAAATTTGAATAGGGATAGTAGTAAAAGTATCGGTAATTTTAGAAGGTAAAAAAGCTACATAGCTTGCCGCACCTACAATAATAAGAGGAGCTGTTTCTCCTATGGCACGGGAAAGCGAGAGAATAATTCCTGTCATAATCCCTGGAAGTCCAGCAGGGAGTACATGGTGAATAATTGTTTGTAATTTTGTGGCCCCTAAAGCGTAAGCTCCATGGCGAATAGAATCAGGGACAGAGCGGAGGGCTTCTTGTGTAGCGATAATGATAACAGGTAAAACGAGCAGAGATAAAGTTAAGCTTCCAGATAAAAGATTGCGACCCATACCACCTGCACGCACAAAAAGAGCTAAACCTAAAAGACCATAAATAACAGAAGGAACACCAGCAAGATTGGCAATATTGATTTGGATGAAACGTTTTAAGGCCCCTTTTTCTCCATATTCTTCCAAATAAATAGCGGCACTGATTCCCATGGGGATAGCAAATAAAGCGGTCAAAGAGATAACCCAAACAGTTCCCCAAAGGGCAGAATAAATGCCAGCTTTTTCGGGGAAACGAGAAGGAAAACTAGTTAAAAAATTAACATTAACCCACGTAATTCCTTTGATACAAATTTGCAGAAGAAGCCCTAAAAGAATAATGACAGAAAGCCACGTGAGCGTTTTACAAGTCATTTTAAAAATAGTTTCCAAACGCCTACGAAATAAAATACGAGGTGACATCATAAGCTATTCACCTTTTTGAAATTTTTACGTGCTAATAAATTAAGCAGAAATGTAATAATAAAAAGAAGCATTCCTACAGCAATACTGGTTTTAAACTCAATTCCCCCTGCAGGCGTATCACCCAAACTTACTTGCACAATATAAGCTGTCATGGTTTGAATACTTTCCAAAGGATTGAGTGTGAGCTTTGGCGTGGCCCCTGCCGCTAAGGTAACGGCCATGGTTTCTCCAATAGCACGAGAAGCCGCCAGAACAAAAGCGGAAACAATACGAGACCAAGAAGCAGGAAGAACAATAGAGGTGATGACTTCTAACGATGTGGCACCCATAGCATATCCTCCTTGTCTTAAAGAAGGTGAAACGGCTTTGAACGCATCATCACAAAGAGAGGCCACCATTGGAAGAATCATAATTCCTACCACCAAGGAAGCACTTAAAGCATTAAAGGTTTGTGTCTGAGGAAAAATAATTTTGATAAGAGGAGTGATAAAAGTAAGGGCAAAGTAGCCATAAACCACAGAAGGAATTCCAGCTAAAATTTCTAGAGTAGGTTTGATAATACGACGGGTTTTGTCTGAAGCATATTCGCTAAGATAAATAGCAGAGGCCATCCCAACAGGAATAGCAAAAAGAGCTGAGCCTACGACAATCAGAAAAGTTCCACAAATAAGAGGAAGAACGCCAAAAGATCTTGGTTCTAAAAGCGGCTCCCAGCGAGTTCCGAGAAAGAATTCTTTAAAAGAAACTAGCCTAAAAAACTCATAAGTATCTTTACTTAAGGAGAGGAATATACCGAGAGCAATAAAAATAGTGACAAGAGCACTTAAGGCCAAAATAAGTTCGGCCATGTTTTCGCCCCAGTGATTTTTTTTATAGGGTTTAAACATCATCGTTATTATTTTTGTTCAAGTTTTGTCAGTTGTTCCTGATATTTTTCAGGAGGTAAGCCGATGTAACCTACTTGAGAAATAAAAGAAGAGACATTACTTAGATAAAATTTTAAGAAAGCTAAAACTTCAGGGCGAGTCAGAGATTTTTTACTTACATAAACATAGAGAGGACGAGAAAGAGGAGCATATGTTCCCGTTCTTATAGTTTCTTCTGTGGGCGTTATTTGTCCTTTTCCTGCATTGACAGGAATTACTTTAAGACCAGCCGCATTTTCTTTATAATAAGCAAAACCAAAATAACCTAAGGAATCTTTGTCGCCCTTAATCCCTGTGACTAATACGTTATCATCTTCACTTTTTGTATAATCCGAACGACAGGATTTCCCTTTATGGTTAATAACTTCAGTAAAATAGTCAAAAGTTCCTGAATCTGGGCCAGGGCCATAGAGTTTAATAGGACGGTTAGGCCAAGTTGATCTAACATCTTTCCATGTTTTTACTGAACTTTCAGATTTCCAAATTTGATTAAGTTCTTGAGTGGTAATATCAGTAACCCAATTGTTATCATGATTTACCACAATAGAAATGCCGTCATAGGCAACTTCTAATTCAATGTAATCAATATTATTTTCTTTAAGTTTTTGTTTTTCTTCTTCTTTGATAGGGCGAGAGGCATCTGTAATATCAATTTCACCTTGGTAGAATTTTTTAAATCCTCCTCCTGTTCCTGAAAGTCCTACAGTCACTCTTACATCGGGATAAGTTCTTCGAAATTCTTCTGCAACGGCTTCAGTAATAGGGTAAACAGTACTAGAGCCATCCACCACAATTTGGCCTTTAAGTTCGGATGTTACTTCTTTATTTGCGTTCTTTTTAGTACAAGCTCCTAAAACCAGAACAAGAGATAAGCAAAGCATTGATAATTTCATAAGGGACTCCTCTTTTTTTAGGGCACAGTATCAATTGATTGTTAGGATCTTGTTAGGACTCTTTAACTTTTTTTAAGACGAAAAGAAAAAGTGCTCCCTTTATTTTCAGAACTTTCAACAAAGACAGTACTTCCATGGGCCTGTAAAACGTGTTTAACAATGGAAAGCCCCAGTCCAGTCCCCCCATCATGTCTTCCACGAGATTCACTGATGCGATAAAACCTTTCAAAAAGACGAGGAAGATGTTGTGGCGCAATACCATGACCCTGATCTTTTACGGAGATAGTGACGCCTTGTTCATCTTCTACACTAAAAACATGAATAGTTGTTTCACTAGAACTATATTTAATCGCATTATCTATTAAATTGATGAGGGCCTGCTCAATCAGAGAGGGATGGACTTTGACCATACAATTTTCATTAACATCCACAAGGATACTTATTTTTTTAGCCTGAGCTTTGCTCTGGCAAATAGTGACAGCTGACTGTACCAGTGGGAGTAAAAAATGAATAGAAAGAGCTATTTTTCCACGGTCAGTGTCTTGTTCTATTTTGGATAAGGTCAGTAGATCTTCAATGAGTGCTTCTAATCTTTGTGTATGGCGAGAAATAATTTCTAAAAAGCGTTTGTTTTGCTCATCCGATTGGGGAGTTTGCAAAAGCGTTTCTACAAAACCTTTGATAGAGGTTAAAGGTGTTTTAAGTTCATGTGAGACGTTGGCCACAAAATCTTTGCGTAAATTTTCTAATCGTTTTACAGACGTTACATCACTTAAAACAAATAAGGCACCTAAGATATTTTCACTGCCTTCTACTTGTTCGTTTTGCATAAGTGTGCCGTGAATATGCAGAAAAAGCTCAGAGGATTCATCTAAAATAAGTTCAGCATCCACTGTTTTTTTATGCTTAAAAATATCTTCCATGATTTGTTGTAACTTAGCGACACGCACCACTTCGTGGAGAAGACGTCCTGAGCTATCTTCAATTAAAGTTCCTAAGAGAGCTTTTGCCGCAGGATTCATTTTAAGGATGTGTAAGTCGGGAGCTATGATGAGAACTCCATCTTTCATACTAGAGAAAAACTTTTCTTGTTGGGCTCTTTCTTGGCGTAAATTAAAAATACGTTTATCTAAAATAGTCATCTGTTCTTGTAAAACTCGACCTACCTCATAAAAATCCAAGAGCCCTTTTTCGGGCATAGGAGGTATGGTTATTCGATTTTTTTCACTTAACTGAGAGATCTTTTGTTTTAAAATCAAAAGTTGCGCTTCGCTTTTTTTTGCCATGAGAGAATATAAAATGAACAAGGTAGCAAAAAACAAAAAAACAAAGAGTAGTGTTAGCAGTATTTGTTGGCGTAAAAAAGTTTGAGAGGCTTTAAGTGAAACTCCTACACGTAAAATGCCAACTAACCCTTCATTGTTTAAAACGGGGATAGCTTTGTAGAGGAAGGTTTGCTCTCTTAAGGGACTGTAGCGAATATCTTCACCGTGGTTACCTAATAAAGCGGTTTTAACTTCAGGGCGATCAATTTCTGATTGTATGCCAGCTTCTTCCCATGAATCATTTAAGATTTGTCCTTGTTCATTCATGAGAGTGAGACGAAAAGTAGCAGGGAGATTTATTTTTTTAATTAGAACAGATCTATTCTCAGCATCTAAACTGAAAAAAGGTTGAATGGTTTCTTGTTGGATCGTAATAAAATCTTCTAGGAGTCCTTTTTTTTCTTGAATAGAAAAATGCTTGTGTTGCAAGGAAAGTAAAATGAGTGCAATCACAAAAAAAGGAAGAAAGACGATAAGGATCGGTCTTAATAAACGCCATTTAATTTTTGTCATAAGCTATGATGGAGGGGAGTGAGTAGCATCGTCAAGTAGCTTGGGTATCCATGAAGCGATAACCAACTCCACGGATGGTTTCAATATAATTTTCATGGATTCCTAATTTTTTTCTAAGTCCTACAATTTGTACATCGATAGCGCGTTCTGTGACGGAATAGCCATGCCCCCTAATGCCCGCCACAATTTGTCCTCTGGTAAAAACCCATCCTGGCCTTTTACAAAGAAGAGAAAGGATCGCAAATTCACTAAAAGTAAGGTTAAGGAGTATTCCGTCTAAAAAAATCTCTCGTTTTCCTTGGTTAATTTTAAGAGCGTGAATTTCTATAATATTTTGATTGGATGTAGAGTTGGTATTTCGACGAAGGAGGGCCTGTACTCTGGCGAGAAGAACTTTGGGATTAAAAGGCTTAGTAACATAGTCATCAGCACCTAGTTCTAATCCTTTTACAATATCTTCTTCTGAGCCTTTGGCCGTTAACATAATAATAGAAATATTTTTAGTTTGAGCGGAGCTTTTAAGGGCGTGACAAACTTCGAGTCCATCCATGAGAGGAAGCATGAGATCCAAGAGGACTAGTTGCGGTGGATATTCTTTAATCTTTTTAAGACCAGCTACACCATCAGAAGAAATTTGCACATGATAACCAGCTTTTATAAGATTAAAAGATAAGAGTTCTTGGATGTCTTCATCATCTTCAATAATATGTATGAGTTCTGACATAGAATTCCTTCGCAAAGTAATTTATTTCTTGTAACATACTTGTGTTAGATTTTGATTAAAAATGAGGGAGTTTTTTTATGTTTACAAAAATTCAAGAAATCTTAGGTGTTCATGGCGAAAATTTATTAAGCCATAAATGTAAAACGATTGCAAAAGAGCAATTACATCTTCCTTCTTCTGACTTTGTGACTAAGATTTTTAAAGACTCAGATCGTCACCCTCAAGTTCTCAATAATTTTGAATCACTTTTAACTCATGGAAGATTGGGGGGGACAGGCTATGTTTCCATTCTTCCTGTAGACCAAGGAATTGAGCATTCAGCAGGGGCCTCTTTCGCACCGAACCCAATTTATTTTGATCCAGAAAATATTGTAAAACTAGCTATTGAAGGGGGATGTAATGCGGTTGCCTCTACCTTTGGAGTCTTGGCCAGTTGTGCGCGCAAGTATGCTCACAAAATTCCTTTCATTGTAAAAATTAATCATAACGAATTTTTATCTTATCCTAATAAATATGATCAAATCATGTTTGGAAAAGTGAAAACGGCTTGGGATATGGGGGCCAAAGCAGTGGGTGCTACTATTTATTTTGGTTCAGAGGAATCTCCTCGCCAAATTCAGGAAGTGAGTGAAGCTTTTGCTTACGCTCATGAACTAGGCATGGTGACTATTCTTTGGTGTTATCTGCGCAATCCTGCTTTTAAAACGAGTGACAAAGATTATCATCTTTCAACTGACCTTACGGGACAGGCCAATCATTTAGGTGTCACGATTAAAGCGGATATTATCAAACAGAAAATGCCAGAAAATAACGGCGGCTACAATGCCCTCAAATTTGGAAAAACTCACGCTAAAGTTTACTCGGAATTATCTTCTGATCATCCTATTGATCTGACTCGCTACCAAGTGGCCAACTGTTATATGGGACGAGCAGGGCTTATTAATTCAGGTGGTGCTTCAGCAGGAGAGAGTGATTTGATGGAAGCAGTTAAAACGGCGGTTATCAACAAACGCGCTGGTGGTATGGGACTTATTTCTGGGCGCAAGGCCTTCCAAAGACCTATGAAAGAAGGTGTGGCGATCCTTAATGCCATTCAAGATGTGTATCTTTGTAAAGATGTGACTATTGCTTAGTCCTGTAAATATTACAAGGGGCATTCCCTGCTTCTTTAGTTTGCGGTATAAGCCCCTATGTTTAAAGTTTTTCTATTGCTCTCCTTATTACTTTTTACATTTCCATGCTTGTCTTTGACTGAGACAGAAAAGGGAAATTTAAAACAACTTCTTTATTCACGTATACTTGAAAATAGTTCTCTAGCTTTGAACATAGGCATAGGCTTTAAGGAAGAAGAAGATCAAATATATTTTTTAGGTTTGATCTTTCATTTTCTTGATCAAAATCGATATACGGACGAAGATGAGAATGATTATAAGAAAAATCAAGAAAAGGTAATTAAAGATTTTTCTTTCTATTTCGAAAAATACCTGAATTCAGAAAAAACAGAAGTCTTTAAGGCAGCATGTGAATTTTTTTTACTAAAAGATGAATTTCGAAATGATCTTATTAAGAGTGTTAAAGATCATAATTTATATTTCAAGATTTTAGAGTCAAAAGTACTTGCCTTATCTCGAAAATATAGCCTCTTAATCGGCTTGGATCAAAACAAACAAATATTGTTAGCAAATTCTAAAAAAAAGATGACACTTTTCCTTAATCTACTTATGCAGGTTCCCATTTGGAAAGATGATGACGAGGGGTTATGGGAGGGCTATTACCATGATAATTGGATAAGTGGTAACTCACTCCCTGATCAGCAGGCTATTATGTCTATTTTTGGAATTTTAATAAAAAATAAAAAAGAAATGAAAGAAGAGTATAGGGCAAATTTTAGGGAAATTTTTTTTAGTAACCTGAAAGTCGCAGATACTCTAATATTAGAAGATGTTAAAAACAGTGAATTTATGGAGATTTTTGGTATTGAATCACCATTGGAATTATTTGTTCAAATGGTTCCGATGGGAAAATATATAGAGAGTCAAGCAAATGACCTGTCTGCCGAGTCTCGATGGGATAGTTGGCTAGAAAAACTTATTGATATAGAGTTAGAGCAACGATCTATCCCAGAACAATGGGTAAAATTTAAACAATGGTTTACATCACCCTCAGATGATATTTTCTCCCTAGCTTTACACAAATTTTCTAGGCGGCTCAAGGGGTATAATGTAGAGCCTTTTATTGATGACTTTTTTGCTTATTTTAGTGTTTTGATTTCAAAAAAAGGAATTACCGAAAGAGAGAGGAGTATACTTTTAACATTTGTTTCGGTTTGGTCAGAATGGATTCATTTTTCTTTAAATACTCAAAGACTGCAACAAGAATTTAAAAAAAATGCTGTCAACTTATTATCTTTTTTGAATAAATTTAATGAGGTTTTAAGTGCAGATGTTTTGCGGCCCTTTTTTTTAATAGGTTTTAATTTCGATTTAGAGGAGCGTAGTCATTATTTTTATCATTATTTACCTCTTTTTCTAAAAAAAGATAATGAGGACAAAAGTAACCTTAAAGAGATTTTGGAATATGTTGATAATAACGCACAATTTAACCCTCATGTTCTTAGCACTTTTCATATTTTGTTGGCCGATGACGGTTATTCTTTGAACCTTAAAAAAAGAATTTTACGAAGTTTGAAACGCAATAGCTCCAAGCTTAAAGCAAACTCTCAACTACGAGATTATATTGAAAGGAGTCCAATTTTAAAAAGTTTTCCTGATGACGTTGCAAAAAAAATGCTTGAAGAAATAAAAAAGATTGGAGCGGCAGAGCCTAGCTTGGAAGAATATTTAACTTCCTTAACTTCTAAAGAAAGGGATATTTTAAGAAGTGTTGCTCATTGCTTGTCAGATCAATTTAAGTAATAAAAAAGTAAAATTTGACAGATAGGGTCATTTTATCTATGATGCCCACCTCAACGACTTAAACAAGGTTTGATTATGTCAGTTACATGCACACGCAAAATTCGCTTTGATGGGGCCCACCGTATTTTAGGTCACGAAGGAAAGTGCGCTAATCTGCATGGTCATGGTTATGAAATTGAAATTACCGCCGCTGGAAAAACTGCTAGCGTGGATTCACTAGGACGTGTGATCGATTTCTCTATTCTTAAAGATAAAATTGGAACATGGGTGAATGATAATTGGGATCACACCATTATTTTATGGACTGAAGATAAAGATGCGGTGGAAATGGCACGCAAACTTCAAGTGAACAAAGAAGTTTTTGTCACACCTTTTAATCCAACAGCCGAAAATATGGCACAATATTTACTGCATGAAATTTGTCCCAAACTTTTAAACGACACTGATGTTAAAGTGGTTAGAGTGCAAATAAACGAAACACCTAATTGCTACGCTACTGCTACTCTCATGTAGGAAATTATTTTACGATAGGGTAGTCGCATTCACACCAAATATCCATCCCACCGTCGCTGACACAAACAAGGTTTGTAAGTCCTGCACTTGAAAGTGCATTGAAAGCATGAGTTGCGCGTCCTCCTCTGCGGCAATGAATATAAACTTTTTTATATTTTTTAAGTTCCTCTACGTGTGAGAGTACATTTTCATGGTTAATGTTAATACTGTTTGGGATGTGACTTTCAGCGTATTCCGCAGGGGTGCGGACATCTAAAATCACTTCACCTTCTTTTAAAGTTTTCAACTCATCATGCAAATCATGGATAGAAATATGGCTCATTATAGTCTCCTTTTTATTTTTTAATTCACGGAAATTATAGTCAATGTGATTCAAATCAGCTATATAGTCATTGCAATATAATTTTTCCGCAGGAAAAATCTATAATGTCTTGTATCCCCGTAGCCCATCTACTTGAAAAGTGAAGGGCGGAGGGGATAAAAGTTTTCGTGCCCAGGTGGCGGAACGGTAGACGCAGTGGATTCAAAATCCACCGTAGGCAACTACGTGGGGGTTCAAGTCCCTTTCTGGGCACCAAAAAAAATAACCACATGAAATTAAATAGAAATTTCCAACAATTTGTTTTGTGTGGGTAGAATATGGTTAAACTCTAAAATATTTTCCTCAAAACTTGGCATAAACTGCACTGTATTTTGTAAATGATCTTTAGAAAGGTGAGCGTAGCGCATGGTCATGTCAATTTTGGTATGGCCTAAGCTTTTTTGTAACTGAAAAACTCTTTAACTTAATAACTTATCTTTAAACGTTTTAAGAAAGAGTTTGTGATTCTCTGAGAATTTAATTTTATCTCGTTTGCCCCAGATTGCTGCTTTTAGATCTTCTGGATTATTTACTGGATTTCCAATTTGATTTAATAAGTGTGTCATCCATGTAGACCATTTCCCTTTATACTTTTTTTTGATTGATTTAAGTGAATCAACAGCAATTTTTCTTCCTGTAATTTCTGTCAGTAATTCACTCATGCAATCTAAATCTATTAAATCCTCAATTTCTGCTTCTGCTGAATCGGGTGTAGGTATTTTGAAAATGTTTTCAGGCAATATCTTCTCATGCCCCATTTTTTTTAGATGGTCATTAGATTGTTTGTCGTTATCGATTAATACAAGTATCTTTCTGTATAAATTCGTAAGAGTTACGTACGAGGAAGTGACATTATCAACGCCTATCGCGGGCACTATTTCAAAGCGTGTATTGAATTTCGCTAACTCATGTTTGCCTAATAAAATTTCAACAAATGCTTTATCGTCATGACCTTCGACGACAAGACAGTTTTCTTTTGAAACCAAGTTTTCTTGTAGCTTAACCCCGAGACAGTCAGCGATTTGCTTCCTATTGTTAGGGCGATAAACCTTACCCTCTTTTACAATATAATTTGACTCATGATTATAGAAATCTATAAACACTGGGGAATGAGTGGTTAGAATAACAGTTGCATTTTTTGCAAGATCAGATATTGATTCTTTCAAAGGATATAAGTAAGTAGAATTAAGATGCGCTTCAGGTTCTTCAATTATGAATACCATATTCTGATTACTTCCATCTACCATCTGCAACTGTGCTAATTCGGTTATAAGTGCGATTAGTGATAACGATTTGATCCCATCACCTTTCAAATCAAAAGGTGTTTTTACTCCGTCATCAATTTGAATGTTATCAAGGTCGACAGCCCTATTTAATTGGATTTGCCATTCAAGCTCAAGAGATATTTCTTTCCCTAAGTATTTGGAGAGTATCTTGTTAATCGATATATTGGTTTTTTTTATCTCAGGTTGAAGTAAATCGATTAACTCTTTTTGTTTATTTTTTATCTTCTTGCTATTCTCAATTCTTTCTCTTACAACTGTTTCAAAAAGGTTTTCAAAAATGGCATTTAGAGCTTCTGGTTCTCGAATAGCAGGTACTGTCACAATTTGAAATGAAGCGAGAAGTTTAGAAGCGAATTCATCTTCCAATGATGAGTCAATAGTTGGGTTCTTAACTTTTAATTCAAATTCTTCTTCTGAGATATTCCATGTTTTGGTGATGGAAACGTTTTTTCCAGTGATATTGTATTCTTTTGAATATTGAATAAATTCTGCTTCTGATAATTCAATTTCACATAAAAACTCAGTTGGCCAAACTCTTCCTTTATTTTTTTTTATTTGTTTTGGATAATCTCTTAAGTAGTCGTAGCCTGGCCTTGTTGCATTGGACATTCGCCGCCGAGACCTTCTGGTACGGAAATGGCCTCCTCCGAAAAGGATTTGTATAGCATCGCAAAACGAAGTTTTGCCATTATTATTTGGGCCTACAAGTACAATGTGAGCTCTTTCCTTTGGTATTTCAATTGATTGGTTATCTTTAAAAACTCTAAATTTTTTCACGCTTATTTTTCTTAATTTCAAGTTACCTCCATGTTTACTTGTTTCCTCTTTTTGCTATAAAATTATTCTGCTATTATTTTGTCTTAAACAATACTTTGCCAAACCCTTCATGCCAAGAAGAAATAATTATCTTATGCAAAAGGTATTGATACTTTTCTAGCTTTTCTACTTTTATTAATTTAAAGATGACTGTGTCTCCTAGGAATATGATATTATCATTTTAGATTTCGATTCACATATGGTTAAATATTATTTAGAGTATTTTGTGGACTCAAGTTATTGCTAATAAATTAAAAGACGAAGAATTGAAAATTAAGGGGATGACCTACTGGCAAAATTATGAGTCGGTAGAAACTAAAGATTTTAAAATAATAAGTGAAAACCAATATCAGGTAGTATCCACAGTTACTAACACAAAATACAATTATAAGAATGAATGGACTGCTGTTTGCACAAGGCAGTAGCCCATTTCATAAAATTAATTTTTCATATGTGAAAAAATCTAGTCTGTCCTCATGCTGGAGGCGGTTGGTAGTTGGCTCGTGTCCCATTAGTTAAATTTAATTATAATCGAATAAAAGTTAAAGAGATTAGTGATTTTTTAGATATAATATAAATGAGAGTTTATTATTATTTTTTCTGGGGTTAAAAATGAATCAAGCAAATAAAATCATTGTTTTTGAAAGTAAAAACATAAGGCGTGTTTGGCGTAATAATGAATGGTGGTTTTCTGTTGTGGATGTCGTTTATGCGTTAACGGACAGTGTGGATGCTGGAGCTTACTGGAGAAAATTAAAACAGCGATTAATAGAAGAAGGGAGTCAAGTCGTGACAATTTGTCACGGGTTGAAATTAGAGGCAATGGACGGAAAAACAAGAGAAACAGATTGTGCAAATACCCAAGGGATGTTTCGCATTATTCAAGCAATTCCATCACCAAAAGCCGAACCTTTTAAACTTTGGCTGGCCCAAGTGGGTTATGAGCGCATTCAAGAAATTGAGAATCCAGAACTTGCGCAAGAACGTATGAAAAGTCTTTATGAGCAAAAAGGCTATCCCAAAGACTGGATTGATAAACGTTTAAGAGGGATTGCTATTCGTCAAAATTTAACCGATGAATGGAAAGAACGTGGCATTCATAGTGAAAAAGATTTTGCCATTCTTACATCAGAAATTTCTAAGGCCACTTTTGGTATCAATCCTGTTGAACATAAAAATATAAAAGGACTTAGCAAGAAGAATGAGAATCTAAGGGATCACATGAGCGAGTTGGAACTCATTTTTACGATGCTCGGAGAAAAAGTTACCACTGAGATATCGCAAAATGAAAAACCTGATAATTTTACTAAAAATAAAAAAGTGGCTAAACGGGGAGGGAAAGTGGCAGGGAATGCCCGCAAGGCCACTGAAAAAGAGTTAGGGCGAAGCATCGTTAGTAAGGAAAATTTCCTAAAAATTAAAAACTCAAAGGTCGAAAAATATATAACTCCGACTCACAAACCATTCATCGAGGATGACTCCTGAAAAATTTGGATGTCCCGTCAAGAGACTAGCACTTAAAAGGAAGTTATAATGGCTAATTTAAAATAATTTACTAATAATATAGACCATAAGAAGGGTTAATGACGCTCAAAAGAAATAGAGGATTGATCAATTCTCTCAATAGTGAAACAATGTGAAAATATTTATTAAATTAATACTGGGGACTATCTTTGGCCAAACTCATATTTTTTATCGGCATTTTTAATTTCGCCTTCGCAAATATTGAAGATGACTTTAATCAAACTAGCAAAAAAATAATTACGGAAGAATTTCAACAGATAAAGATTAATGGTCACACTAAGGCGCCTGATATTGATATAGAGTTTAAGATTCCTGCAAGCTGGGAGGCACAAGAAGGCGATCGACCTCATGTTGTTAAAAAGTATAAATCTTCTCAATTAAAAGACGGCCTTCAATTAATCGTTATTGCAAATCAACTTCCAAACCAAATGAAGGAAGTTGATCCTAATGAATTCTTTAATAAAGATACTTTATCTGAAATTTCAAAAGAGATGATCCCTCAAGGAGCAGAATTAGTATCTCAAGACTTAGTAAAAGTAGATGGTGAACTAGCGGGAATGCTTGAATACAAGGTTGCCACTAATCGAGTTGGTATTGATGTTGGCATGCATACAGTAAACTATTTCTTCATTGATAATGGGAATCTGATCTCTATGCAATTTTCATCAGGAAGCAACAATACTCAAAATGCTTCTTTAAAAATGAAGTACTTTAGACCTCTACTTCTAAAAATAGCGACTTCAATTGTTTTGCCCAAAAAATGGAAAAAAATTGATCTAAAAGTTCAAGAGGTGGAGAAGGAGCTTAGCGCAAATACGAGAAAAAAGGTTATTCCAAAAGGAGACTTTAATACTATGAGAATATTAGTAATGAATTTTTGTTACTGGCTACCGTCAGTGCTACTTCTGTTTTTCATATTCTATTTCTCTTTAAAAAATAAAATGAATTTCCCAAAAGGAAAAAAGAATGTAGCAATTATGTTCCTAATTACATGGGCAATATGTTCTATTATCGGGTTGCTTTTTGGTGCAACGAATGTAGGTCAAGGCGTTGGTGGTATGGGCATCTTACTAATCACACTTGTAATTAGTATCGTAGTAATTTCTGTCTCAAAAGAAATAGCCACATAAAGAGGGATCTGATAAGGGATAAATACTTTATAGGTCTTTTGTTAGGAGGACAATAATGGATACGTACCTTCCAAAAGAATGATTAAATGTGAATTATGAAACTTTCTGTAGTGTTTTTAGTGACTCGATATTTTTTTTATCCACAAGTTCATTCTGGGAATAACGGTGAAGAATACTTCCGATTAATGTTTGATAGGGGATGCCCAGACGGTAAGCTTCTGTTTTTAAAATAATTAGGACCTTGCAATCTAGCCTGATATTAATTTGAGTCTTTGTAGCTCCAGGTAAAACCTTTATTTTGCCTTCTCTCTTTTTTAATTTATTTAGATCATATTCCTTCTTCATATAAAATTTTCTCCTTTGATGTTGCCTTCCTTGATGAAATAATTCGGATAATAGTGCCGTCCATCCTTTCACAAAATACAACTAATAAAAGTCTTTGCGATATCGAATATCTAATTCTTAAAAATCGTTTCTCCTCATGACTATGTTCGACATCATAAAGTTCAATAGAATGAGGGTCGGTCCAGACAGTTTTAGCCTCCTCGAGCCAAATCCCGTGTTTTTCAAAATTGGAATTATTTTTTACAGTATCCCAATCGAATCTGATTATATCCTTATGTATATACATTGTCAATATCTACCTCAGGGGTTATATGTTTAGCAAAGCAGGAATAATTGCTAGATTCAAGTTATGGGGACTAGAAAAGAGCGTTTTTTCATATCTGAAAAACCCCTATTAATAAAAAAGTAAGTGAGTCGGTTACAAAATGTAACCAGTTCAAATTGTCTGCGGAAGATGGGATTGATAAATGTTTACGGGGAATTGCAATTCGTCAAAATTTAACCGATGAATGAAAAGAACGTGGCATTCATGGTGAAAAAGATTTTTCCATTCTAACTTCAGAAATATCTAAGGCTACTTTTGGAATAAATCCAATCAACATAAATATGGTAATATTTCAGTGTTCTGAATTTTGACCTGATTTGTTATTTGCAAGGTCATCACTTACTTCACGTAAAAAACAGTTTTCAAAACTTGCCTTCTTGTCTCTTGGGAGTAGTTTTTTTTGAATAATATTTAATTGGTTGGCGTTGAAATTCTCTCTCAAGCGTTTTAAGACATATAATATGTTGTTGCCTGTGTGGTGACCTTTATAGGAACCAGAAGAAAGTATCGCCTCTATATCCTGAGGATAGATGAAAAGAAGATTTTTTTCGAGGATATGTTCATAAACGGTAATGCCTCTAGCTAAGAGTTCTTTTACTAATACAATCATATCTTCGGGTTTAAAAATATCGCTTATAGAATCTATCTCATCGAACCATTTGTAGAGTGTCTTGATTGATAATAATTTTTTCAAATTTTCTGCTTGAATGTCTTGTTTTCTTTGGGCCAAAATAGAGGCGGTTTTTAGAAAAGCTAATCCTTTTTCTTCATTAAAATCCAAGGTTTTTTCCCAGTACTCTGCAGCTTCTGTTTTGGACTCTAAAAACTCTTTGTATACAACACCAATTTGAAAAACATAATCAGAGGGATTTCCTATGACTCCTGTTGATAAGGATTGAAAAAGTTTATGCGTAAGCTGGAATGCATTGGGGATTCCTTGCCTTTTAAAAAAATCGCAGAAAGTTTGGAGGACTAAAAAGATATTATTTGAAATTCTTTCTATGTTATTTCCCTTGGAAATAACTATATGGTTGTTTCTGTTGCCCAAAATATCCCTAAAGATGCTTAGATCCTGACCCGAAATTATGTTGTTAAGTTGTTTCATAAATGTAGAAGTTACAGGAGTTGTCGGAAGATGCTTTGAAAGCCAGTGAAAAAGACTGGAATTCCTTGGGTTTAATTCGAACGAGAGCCATTCAGATAATAATTTTTTATTATCATTTTTTTCAGTTAGATGTAAATTTCCTAATAAGCGAGGGTATAGCTTTAACTGAGTTGTTATATTTTTATTCGCTCCGTTGGTCCACTGAAGATAATTAATGGCCACGCTTAATTTATTCTCTTTAGGGACTTCATGACTGAGAAATATTATTTTTAATTCAGGCAGATGTTTTCTATAAAGTGGATCTCCTTTCATTTGTATCCAAACGCTATAGCAAAAGGTCGTAAAGGCACTATTGTCTTCTCTGGATGGTTGGTGGTGCTCTAAGGCCAAAGAAGGTTCTACGAATCTGTCTGGATTTTCCTGAATAAGAATGCTCCACAGAGACATATCTAATTGCTGGTCTTGTTTGATAATGGCAGTCATCTCTTCAAGAGAAATATTAAGGCTTTCTGATGTTTTTATTAGAAATGTAAATAATGAACTTACGTCCCACTTTTTTTGTTGTTGCAACTGGCTATAGCATTCATTGTAAAAATCAGAGAATTTCTCAGTGTTCAGATCAGAGTTAACCCATAACGGATACTTTAACTTATCCAAGAAAGAATCTTGTCTAAAATTCTCCATAAAAAAAATCTTATAATCGGTAGGAGACTGTAGTTTTTTCCCTTTGTAAATTAAACTTTTAAAGGCATGCATGAGAGCTATTTGAGGATTCCATCGGGCCATCCATTGGATTTCTTTTTGATGAGAAGATATTGATGGCAGATC
>JAGOVR010000095.1 GCA_018060635.1 Bacteriovoracaceae bacterium | reverse complement strand
CACCCAAAGAAGACTCTTCCGTTACAAAGGAAGATGAATGTTCTAAATAACAACGCCCCATCTCAAATAAACGGAACTCTGAATAATTTTTTTGATTAAGAGCAGTCGCTTCGAGAAGAGATGGAACTAAACTCGGACGCATTTGATTGTGTTCTACCGATAAAGCATTTTTTAATTTAAGAGATTTATTGTTCACTGGCCAAGAAGCCTTCTGTAGAAGTTCTGCCGAAATGAGAGGATAAGTCATAACCTCTAACGCATTCCCTTTTAGAACCCAAAAATCAGTAATTTTTCTATTAAGAATTTTATCTTTGGCCAAAGGCATGGCCACCACCTCAACTTGAGGAGCCAGAGGTGCAATATTATCATAACCTAGCATCCGTCCGATTTCTTCAATCAGATCAGCCTCACATTCAATATCCTTGGTACTTCTAAAGCTAGGAACTGTAATATGCAATGTTGTATTTTGAATTTCTACTTTAAAGTCTAGTGCTCTAAAATATTTTTGAATCTGTGTTAAATCTAATTTTGTTCCCAGTGTTTGATTAATTTTCTCCACACTAGTTGTAAGAATAAGAGGAGCGATCTCTGCTAAGTTTTCACCTTGATAAGAAGAACTTCCAACGACTTTAACCTCAGGACAAATATTTTGAATAAGCTCTACAGTCCTAAGAAGTGTACGCTTGCATAGTTTACTATCTAAACTCTTCTCATAACGCTGAGAAGATTCTGAACGAAGTCCTAAACGTGAAGATGTTTTACGAACATCACCAGCTTTCCAATTGGCTACTTCAATAAAAATCTTAGTTGTTTTTTCTGTGACACCACTTTCTAATCCACCCATGATACCAGCTAAAACTAATGTTTTACTTTGATCGGCAATGACTGTATCACCTGCTATTAATTCTCTTTCTTCGCCATCTAAAGTTTGAAATTTTTCTGCCTTATCCAAAACTTTCACAAAAATATTTTCACCTGAAATTTTTTCACGATCAAAAATATGTAAAGGGATTCCCAGTTCTACCATCACAAAATTACTAATATCCACCACATTATTAATGCTTTTCATTCCTAAACTTTTCAAATGAGATTTAAGCCAAGCTGGACTTTCTGTGACTGTGACATGATCTAAGCTTAAGCCAAAATAAGCTTTGCAAGCGGATTTGTTATCTACATTTATGTTTATGGGATTTTTATCCTTAGAGAATGTCTGCTGTATCTTTCTTTCCCATTCCTCTGTATATGGGTTTATAAGAGGGACATCAAAGATCGCACAAATTTCTCTAGCAAAACCGAAATGTCCCCAAAGATCAGGACGGTGAGTCAGTGATTTATTATCAATATTTAAAAGAACATCAGGAGTTTCACCTAAAAATTGTAAAAAACTTTGCCCCACTTCTGCGTTAGAAGGAAGCTCCATAATGCCTTGGCTTTCTTCTTTTAAACCTAATTCTGCCTCTGAACAAATCATCCCACGAGACATAACGCCTCTAATCTTTTTTTCCTCCAGTATCAATCCACTTGGAAATCTTGTGCCCAAAGGAGCAAATGCCACTTTAAGTCCGACTTGAACATTGGAAGCACCACACACAACTTCTAGAGACTCATTGCCCATATTTAAGGTTACTAAATTTAACTTTTCGGCTTCAGGATGCTTACGAATAGAAATAATTTGGGCAATCTTAACTTTATTAAAAAGATCACCACTCAAAATAACGTCTTCCACTTCCGCAACGGCCAAAGTAACTTTGCGTCCGAGTTCTTCGGGCGCAATATTTTTATCTAATGAAACAAATTGACGTAAGAGGTTTAAAGAAATTAACACCCACTCCTCCTAGAATAATTTAAATTGATTGATAAAGCGTAAATCCCCTGCGTGTATCAAGCGAATGTCATCAATCCCATAGCGCATCATAACTAATCGATCGAGTCCTAATCCAAAAGCAAATCCATTATATTTTGTAGGATCAATTCCACCTGCCGATAACACATGAGGATGAATCATTCCACAAGGAAGAAGTTCGACCCACCCTACTTGCTTACATACAGAACAGCCTTTTCCAGAACAGATAAGACATTTAATATCCAGCTCAAACCCTGGCTCCACAAAAGGAAAAAAACCTGGACGTAAACGGACTTCAACATCTTTACCAAAAACTTTGGAGAGAAGTGTCTTCATGACATAAATAAGATGGGCCACAGAAATATTTTCTCCCACCATCATACCTTCCATCTGGTGAAAAACAAATTCATGAGAAGCATCCGTGCGCTCACTTCTAAAAACTTTTCCTGGAGCCACAAATTTAAAAGGAGGCTTACGCTGTTTCATGCCTCGCACTTGAATGGTACTGGTATGTGTTCTTAAAAGATGTTTTCCATCGTTAAACCAAAAAGTATCTTGCATATCCCGAGCAGGATGATCTGCTGGAATATTAAGGGCCTCAAAATTATGATATTCATCTTCAATATGAGGGCCATCTAAAATTTCAAATCCCATAGAGAAAAAAATATCTTCTAATTCTCTCTGCACTAAAGTGACGGGGTGATAGCCCGCCGATTGTAATCCTCTTTCTAAATTTGATGCACGATAAGTTACATCCACCCAGTTTTGCATAAGTTTTTTATCCATTTCTAACTTTTGCATTTCCTGATTTTTAGCTTCAAACAAAAGCTCCATACGATTTTTATAATCATTGGCCAAAGCACCTATGTGCTTACGCTCTTCAGGAGTAGCTTCTTTCAGCGTTTTAAGAATCTCCGAAAGAGAACCCGTTTTTCCTAAAAACTTTGATTTATGATTAAGAAGCTCCGCTTGTGTTTGGAGCGGAACAAGCCCTTGCTCAAATTCATTAAAAATATTTTGAAGTTTTTGATTCACATCCATACAGGGCCCTAAAAGAAGCCCTAAGCATAGCGTAAAGAATAGAAAATGGCTAGAAAACTCTTAAAAATCTAAAACCCTCCCGAAGGAATCTCTTCTTAACAAAGCTATTCACCACAGCTCTGTCACCCGCCCGAACGCTATTGATCTAAACGATCTTTAGCAAGAAGAGTTTTCCTTCAAACACCGTTTCGGCAACCTCCAATTCATTCTCCAAGAAACTACTTAGTCTTCTTGAAGGGCAGAACGGAAATTTTGTTTCTGGCCCTTTCGGAACACCAGTCACCTTTCTCGTCGGGGTTTCATCTTGAGTGTCACCACTTAAGATTGTTTTTATTTTAATGTGACATATCTCTATTCACCAAAAGTTTTTTTTCATTCATGTATTATTAGAAACTTAAGTTCCTCCAAGAGGCCCTTTAAAAAATATTTTTAAGCTGAATGTGCAAACTTTTTCTGCACCAGTTAAAAAAATCAATAATTTCAGGGTGAGAATAATCGGGATAAGTCCATGGAAGTGTTTGGAAGGTATCTTTTTCATAAATTAATGTAAGATCAGAATAAATCCCCTCGCCCAAATAAACTCTATGAGTAAAACTTTTCCCTGTGGCAAGCTGAATATTTTCTAAAGAAATAATTCCCACATCTAAATTGAGAAGCCTGCTCTCTAGTTCTGTGTGTTTTTTCTCCTGTGCAATACTCCAATGTTTGGCCTCTTTTAAAATATCTTTAGGCATAAGTCGATGAGAGACTAAAAAGAAACGCTGTAAAAGATCTACAGCCCCCATCTCCTTAGAATAATAATCTTTCATCGGAACATAAGGATGAATAAAAAAAAGAGAGGGGCCCCATGTTTCTTCCCAAAGATGTTGGATCTCTTCTATTGATAATTTGTCTTTACGATAAAGAAAACTTGCAAAAATCAAAGTAGATTTAGGTTTTTTTAGTTCACTCACGTGAAGGATTCCACTCGCTTATGAGTTCCTGATAAAAATCTTTTAATTCATCAGGCGTTACCGTTGCTGTTCCTTTTTTCCCGACGACAACACCTGATGCACAGTTAGCAACCCATGCTGATTCTCCGAGTGTCGCTCCCGTCATAAGGCTGGCAGTCAAGGTACTCACCGCAGTATCTCCTGCCCCTGAAACATCAAAAACATGACGAGCAAGTGTGGGAATAACTTGCATATCGACAGCAGAATTCTTATCCCACAATGCCATCCCTTCTGCTCCCAAGGTAATAATAAGTTGTTCTAAATCTAATTTTTCTAAAAGGATTTCACCCATTTTTTTAAGATCTTTTTCTTTCCGATAACCTAGGGCATCCACCATCATTTGAGCTTCTTGTCGATTAGGTTTTAAAAGATTGGCCCCTTTATACCAAAGAGGTGGTGTCTCACGACTAGGATCTACTACTACTTTTTTCTTTTGATCTTTAAAAAGAGAAAAGATATTTTGACATAACTTTTCATTTAAATATCCTTTCCCGTAATCTTCTACAATGACGGCACCATGATTTTTAGCAAACTCCTGAATCCTTACCTCAATTTTCTTTAAACTCTGTGAACTCAATCCTTGAAAAGAGTCATAATCTACTCTACAAATTTGCTGAGTTTGAGTCATGACTCTCTCTTTCACGATAGTGGAACGCTCTTCTGCTCTTAAGATTCCCCATGTTTTTAAATCTTTTTCTTCTAAAAGCTCCTCTAGTAAACTACCGTTTTGATCATCGCCAATCACACCACAAATAGTAGGATTAGCTCCTAAAATTTTTAGATTTTCACAAACATTGGCCGCTAGCCCCAACTTAAACCACTGTTTACTAACCTCTAGGACAGGAACAGGTGCTTCTGGAGAAATACGCGTCACTTCGCCATAAGTATATTTATCTACACCCACATCTCCTATCACTAAAATAGGTTCTAAATTTTTAAAAGCGGTTATGATTTGATGAAATCTTTCTGCTGAAATAATTTGCATATTGATCCTTTTTGAAGCTCACCTATATGGGACTATGGTACTGAAATCTTTTTTTGATGGAAAGAAAGAATTTTATTTAACACATCTTGTATGGTTACATCTTCTATACACTCATTAAAAATCACGCCTTCTCCTACCACACCCCAGCGTTCTTTGGACTGCGCTTTAATTTGCGAATATAAAGCTAAGATATTAAGTCCTAAGCTCCCAGCGAGATGAGTAGGCCCTGTACTGCCTCCAATATAAAAAGAAGCATAGGAAAGTAAATGCAGAAAAGTACGTAAATTAAAATAACTGCCGTTAAAAAAAATAATTCGGTCTTCAAAGGGAACTACCCCTAACTGCGTCTGAAATTCTTTTAACCGCATAAGATCTGCCTGTGTATAAGAAATAACATAGCTAAAAAAATTAGGTCTCTCTTCTTCTATTTTTTTAATAAGATCCGCATAATAACTTGCTGGCCAAGAAACAGAATGATGACTCATCCCTGGATGTATCCATAAGAGTTGGGGTAGAAAAATCTTGCCTTGGGCTTTTTGTGCTTCTTGAAATTTTTTAAAATCAATTTGGCGTTCTTGTTCTTTAATAAAGAGGCAAGGATTATATTTTTTGTCTTCAAGACTTAATAAATCTTTTAAGAGTGCCAGATTATAATCTCTTTCATGCTCGCCGTTTTGTGTTCTTTTTTGCCTCAGTCCTTTATTGAGAAGGAAAAAGCTAAGAAGTTTAGCTTTCAATCCTCCACG
>JAGOVR010000094.1 GCA_018060635.1 Bacteriovoracaceae bacterium | reverse complement strand
CCGTAGGATAAAACAACTGTTGTTACATGGGTGGAAAGCCAAAAGTTATCACGTAAAACAGGAACTAAAGGGGATATTTGAGGGGAGAGCATTCCGTGAGCAAATGTCATCATAAAAAGACAAAGCACGTTATAGCTGAGTCCTGCGATAACAAAGAGTAATTCTTTTTTGTAACGATAAATAAAAACAGACACGATGAGAGAACCTAATCCAGAGAACATGACCGTCTCATACATATTTGTGACAGGGGCCCTCTGAGAAATTAAAATACGTAAAATCATAGCAGTTAATTGTAAGATGATGGCAAGCAAGACAAAACCCAAACCTACTTTTTTGTTTTTTAAGAGAACGAGCGTAAAGAGAGCACAAAAAATAAAGAGCATAGACCAAGAAAAAAGATGAAATTTAAAATAAAAAGATTCCAGCTGATAGCGTTTTCCATGACTTTGAATAAAATCTTTTTGCATATTTTTAAAAAAGCTAAAAGGCTTGGTGAAAAAATGAGGATCCATGGCAAGGTCACTTAAAGATGTCCATGCGTTTTGAGGAGTTGGTAGCGTCCAACTGATACCGTGGATGATTTCTTCGTAGAGATTCATTCGAGAAAAAAGACGAGAAAGTTCTTTTTTATAACCATCATTTTTTGCGAGACTATTATATTCTAATTGAATCTCACTTTTTCGCTCTAATAATTTTTCTATTTCAATTTCCTTTGCTGTTCCTAATGATAAAAATTCTTGTAAATTTTTATGCTCAATAGACGTAAAAAGAGCAGGGGGATTCCCAATCCCTTGTCCTTTTAAAGACAAATGGCAAAAAAGATTCATACTATTTATTATTTTTTTATTTCCCGTGATAAGCTGAAGAGATTCTTTGGCGTGCACCCACAGAGGTTTTACTCTACCGCCTGCCAAGACAGGAAAGTTTTCCCAAGGATGCTCACAAAACGTTTGAGCAGAGGGGAGTGAGGATGTTGCCAAACACATAAAAGGGATAAATAAATAAAAACCAAGCAAAATTATTTTTTTCATAGGGAGAAATGTCCTTTTTAAAAACTTTTTTTACGTTTGGTAATACGGTAATGCCAAATAGCACCCAAAACAATAAGGAGTGCGCCGAGATATTTTAGGATACGTCCTGGATCATAGTTTACACTTAGAACAGATCCATAGCTGTTTAGTTCAGGGACAGGAAAATAAGAGGCCTGATAAAAAGTCATGCCTGAAAATTTCAGAGGATTATTCATAAAAATATGGTGAGTTGATTCTTTCCCAAAAGCTCTTAGAGTGACAAAACTTTCAAAGCTGGCAGGGGTTTCAGTTCCAGGATCTTTTTCCATATGGAACTTATCCAATTTTATTTCATAAGGAAGAGTGAGTGTTTCTTTTTCTAAGCGCAAAAGTATTTTTTCATTATTCAGAAAAAGAGGTAAGTCTTTTTTACTGGTGACCCAATACTTTTCGCCTTGGAAAGCTAATTGGAGTGCTTTCATATCTCCTAAAATGATGTTTCCATTCTCATGGATAGGTTTGGTAGAAACAGGCAGGATTTGAGCTGTTTTAGCTGGGTGATGTTGCTTAAGAGAAAGCTCAAATCCCATCCAAGGCAGAGCAATAGAGGGTGTGTTTTGGAAAGAATGCGTTTCCCATTTTTGAGTGTTTTTATTAAAAAATGCTACGGCTTTTCCAAACAAAAGAATATGAGGTGATTTTTCAAAGATACGTTTATTAAATAAGCGTAAAGAAGAGGCTCCTTCTTGGGAAAGGGGTAGAGGTGAGCGCAAGGGATTAAAAATAATTGTTTTTCCTTGGATCTGGAAATGGACTTGTTCTCCTTTTTCTTGAAAAGAAGGGTTCAGGCAATCTTGTTTTTCTTGATCCCATAAAAAAAACCAAGTTTTAGTCTTTTCCAAACAGGAAAAAAGACTAGGAGGAAGGTAGTGTAAACCTAAGGGACCCATTTGAGTTGTCGCAGGAAAATCAGAATTACTGGCCAAACTTAAGAGGACACTTTGGGTGAATTGAGCATTTCGCAACTGATATTCCGAAGTGCCCCCGTCAGGAGAGGGGCCAAAGATTGTTTCCTCTTTGGCATAAGGAATAAAATCTAACAAGGTAAAGGCATCATAGCTTTTTCCTAAATACTTTGGGTGTGTAATGTGAGGAAGAGCATATTTTATCTTCTTCCCTTGATTTTCATAGTAGATGGCCAAGTTATAAGAAGATAGTTGGACTTCTTTTTGGAAACTTTCGGGGTTAAGGATAAGAGTTCCATCAATTCCAATAATAAAGGTAAGGAAAGAACCCGTAAGAAGAATTAAAAGCCCAAGATGAACAGTGTAGAAGCCATAGAGTCTTTTCTGGAGAGGCAAGCGCAAAAGAGCGGCCATGAAAATACTAATAAAAAGAAAAAGAAGAAGAAGAAGAAATAAGGGGGATTTGTAGATGAGCGCAGAGGCATATTCAGTGCCATGCCAGCTTTCAGTAAAAGTGCCCCAGATCATAGCTAAAATAAAACTGGCCATAATGATGACCGCAAATTTTAAACCACCTAAAAAAGATTCAATATGAGTAAGGAGAGATTTTAAGTTCATAATAGAAGGAGCCTTGTCCCTTTAATCAGCAAAAGAGCTAATATCCCATAGTTATGTTTTTCTGGCAATTTTTGAGATAGAATAAATATTATTATTTTAACTGCGTCATCGAGGAATCATTGAAATTATCATATGCTCAGAGAGTTTTACATAGAATGCAAAACTTGAAGTTTTATAAAAAAGATCCTTTGTTTAGTGGGGAAGATTGTCTGTATGAATTAAAGCTTAATGATCAAGGAAATATTAGTGAGGTCATTTTTCAAACGAAAAAAGAGGGGCCGCTCTTAGCTTTTCTGGATGCGTTAGTTCAATTATCTTTAGGGAAAAATCAAAAAACTCTTTTGTCATTAACCTTACGGGAAGTTGAAAGTTTTTTAAGAGATCAGAATCATATGCCAGCATTTCCTTTAGAAGAGGAAGGAAACATAAAAGAAGCATTTCTTTTTAAAGAAAAATTACGGCAAGCCGTCTATCAAGTTTGGCAGTCAAAAGAAGCTATCCCTTCTCTAGAACAGGGCAGTTTTGCACATATGCCACTGATCAATCAGGCACGTTTTTTACAGCAAGTGGTGGAGCAAAAAATCTTACCCCCTTTACGTCGGGATCAAGGGGGGGTGCAATTAGTTCAGATCCTCTATCCCAAAGTTTCTCTGCGTTTTCAGGGGGAGTGTCTAAACTGTGAGGCCCATAATCAAGGAACTCTTCATTGGATACAAGCACAGTTAAGATCTCATGCTAAAGCAGAAGAGATCATCTGTGAAATTTCCCCTTAAGTGAAAAGCCTTGCCATGGCCCAAAAAGTTTCTTATCTTTTTATAAGTTTATATTTTTTAAAAGGTTTCTTTTTCATGCGGAAATTTAATATTTTCTTTTTTGCTCTCGTTTTTATAGGTTTTTCCTGCTCCTCCCTTTTTGCTAATACCCATTACAATTCTTGTGTTACTTGCCATGGATTGCAAGGCGAGGGTGTTGCGGAAAAGAAAGGGCCAAAATTAGCAGGACAGCATTCGTGGTACACTCTCATTCAATTGGAAGCCTTTGCAAAAGGAGAGCGAAAACATACCAATATAGGTCTTTCTAAAACAGAAAAAGAAGCTCTTTCCCTTTATATTGAACAACTCAAATAGGATCTTTCCTTATGAAACAATCTTCTCAACTCCAATTTAAACAAGCGACAAAAAGCAAAGAAATCGAAAATGCTTTTAATTTCAATGCGGAAGTTTTTTCTCAAAGTCCTGAGTTTGAATGGTCTCTAAGTAATATAAAGAAAAAAATGAAAGAAGGATGGGAGCTTTATTCTATATCTAGTGACGCCCATATTATTGCGGCGGCTTTAGCTAAGATTGATCAAGAAGGCCTTTATACCCTCACAACACCGATAAAACTAGATTTTCAAGGTCATGGTTATTCTCACCAGATCAAGGATTTTTTTGAAAAAATGGCCAAAGAGAAGCATCTTTCCAAGGTTTTTAACTACTGCCATATGGAAAATTTTAGACTCATTTCTCTCAATGAAACTCATGGTTATATCAAGACCGGTAGGACTTCTGAAAACACGGAAGTTTTTGAATGGAGTAAAGATGTAGAAGTGAAAAAGAAAAAATAGCTGTCAAAAGAGAGATGAAAAAAAAAGTTGCTATAGGATTTTTAAAGTATGTATAATAGTTGAGTATTAACTTTTAACAACCGAACCTAAGGGGGAAACAATGGCTACTAAGAAAAAGACTGCGACTAAAAAAGCAGCTCCAAAGAAAACTGCAACAAAAAAAGCTGCTCCTAAAAAAGCCGCTCCTAAGAAAGCTGCGACAAAAAGAAAACCAAATCCAGCTTTCATGAAACCACTTAAACCTTCTGCTATCTTAGCTGAAGTAGTAGGAGCGAAGCCACTTCCTCGTACTGAAGTAGTAAAACAATTGTGGAATTATATCCGCAAAAACAATCTTCAAGATGCAAAAAATAGACGCAATATCAATGCGGATACAAAGCTAGCAGCTATCTTTGGTGGGAAAAAAGTTGTTTCTATGTTTGAAATGGCAAAATACGTTTCAAAACACCTTTCTTAATTTAAGATTTAATTTAAGATTTTTAAAAGGCCTCTTTCAAAGAGGCCTTTTTTTATACCTAAAATTGTTTAAGTTGATAATCCCCTAAGAAATTTCGTACATTCTGATCTTGTAAAAAGGCACTACAAGAAGGAGTTGTATTTTTTTGTTCCCCTTTTCTATATTTTTGGCAATTAAGAGCGTACCAAGAAACATATTCAGGGAAAAAAGTAACCAAATGTTCAATCATAACCTGCTCACTCTTATTTTTTTCAAACAAAGCGGAAGGGAGTGGGTCTAGATGTTTCAAAGAGTTCAAAAGAGTTTCACGGTATTTAAAGTTTTTAGCAAAGCTTTTTAGACGATTCCAAGCGAAGTTGCGAGTTTCTCCCAAAGGGGGAGCATCCAAAAAAGATAATACCGCATAAAGATCCCACGTGGGTCCTTTCTTCTCTTGGAAGGCTTTATCACTTTTTAATAAGAGAGCGGCTTCTTCCCGTGTGAAGAGGGAAGGTGATGTTAGGTCTTGTAGAAGTTTAGGAGTCATTTTTTTCCAACAATCAGGGGAGATAATCTTTTCTCTTCTCATGGAAAGCTCTTTCTCTGGGCTCAGGGTTAATTCCGCCACTAGTTTTTGTAAGACAATAGGGGTAATACTTGGATCTGTGCAGTAGAAAGAGGCATATTCGGTACGAAGAGGGTTTTGGATAAGAGGATAGATTTCTAGAGGTGAAACCCCTAATTGCATTTTAATCTTGGCCATTTCAATCGCAAAATTAGCATCTTTTAAATCTTTTGCTTGCAGAGTTTTTTGCATTTCTTCTAGTATTTGCGACGGCGGTTCTTTTTTTTGTAAGGCTTTCTTATAGAAATAACTTTGGATGATTTGATTTTTTTTATGAATAAAAAAGTTATTATCTTTGACAGATGGCCAGCTTGATATCTGCACCAGTTGTTGAATTACCACAGGAGTTATTACCTCTGTTTTTTTTAAATAATTGTCAGCATATTCTTCCACTATTTCTTCGAGCATTTTTTTCCACTCTTGACCTCTTTCAGAAGGACGTAAATCAAAAGCATGGGCAAAGAACTCAGAGTAATTTTTTTCTTCTTTAAGGAGTTCAAGATCTTTAAGATTATAAGTGGAGCTATGCCCTAGGAAAGGTAATAAAAGGAAAGAAATAGCATAGAGGAAGCGTGACATGACTTCATGCTAAAACGCTCAGGAAACGACGTCAAATATTGTTTTCT
>JAGOVR010000012.1 GCA_018060635.1 Bacteriovoracaceae bacterium | reverse complement strand
TATGTATTGGCAAAAATTTTCTTGGGCCTCTCCACTCATTACCTTTAAGCTTCCTTTCCATAAGTGGGATGAATCTATGGGAGAGGCTCCTAAGCGTGCAGAGCTTTTTTGGAATTTAGCTGTGAACGCTCGAAGTAAAAACCATGCCTACTGTTCTTATCGTTTTTTAGGTTACGCTCTTCATTATGTTCAAGATGTTACGAACCCTTTTCATGCCATTCAAATTCCTAATTTTTCTTACCTTACCCTGCCTTTTCGTGACAAAAAACATGGAACAGGAAGTGCTGATTATGTGGCACAACTCACACAAATTATTAGCTACTATCATCTAGCTTTAGAAGATCATCTTGCCTATCTTCTAAAAGAATTTCCTCAGGTTTTACAAAATATTCCTCTTACTTTGAATAATACTCATTCTGACATTAAAACAACCACCATCTTTTTGGCCCAAGAATCCGCCAAAGAAGCTCCTGCTTTAAGTCGATTTTTGGCCACTTATTTTACGGCCTTATCTCCCAGATCCTTTGCCGATTGGGACAGTAAAAGCATGATGGATGAATTATGGCAAAGAGAACAAAAAAATAGACCAACTATGGAAAAAGAAGAATTTTTGAACCGAGTTGTTCCTCTCTTGAAACCTTTAGGTCTTTTGCTTCCTACTTTGTTGGTGGAAGATTTTCTTGCCACTCCAGTACAAAAAAATAAGAGTACACAGAAGTAAAATAATTTTAAAGCTAGACATGAAAGCAAAAAGGATAGTCGCTACTATTCTAACCAGTGCACTTAAAAAAGCACTCTTATAAATAACAGGGGCGTAATGAGGAGCTGTTTTATAATACCAAAGTACAAACTGCTTCCCTAATTTATTTGTCAGTAAATGTTCATCACGAAATTTTCTAAAATAATTTAAAACAGGATGATGATCCTGAAAACCTGCGGATAAAATATAGCAGGAAGTTTCTTTCAGAAAAGCTTCAACTTCTTGAGGAATATTTTCTTTAGATACTGTGAGTGGACTTACAAATTGGTATTTATTCACCACACCTAAAGACACATGATAGGTTTGATCGTTGGTAAGTCCCGTCACAAAAATAGTTCCACTTCTTGAAAAATCCTGTAAATAGTAATCTCCCACTTCCGTATGATGAGTAGCAAAAAGATCTGATTGATTAATAGGGTTTCCTTTAGCGATGGCCAATATCTTATAACTGCCATTAGAAACATTATCTGCATTATCAAAAATGGCTTTGAGTTGAGTATCTCCTTTTTTCAGGTCCACATAAGAAAAAAGTGTTCCTGCAGGGTCACTTGGAACCACCGTACTTCCATTAATTTTAAGATAGATTCCTTGAGTTCCACTGGGAATTGTTGTTCCTGCGCTATGCGTTCCTGTGTGAGGAAAAATATAAATGAGTTGATTAAATTCATCTATACTTGGTAGTTGAACATTAGAGAGTTTATCATAACAATTTTCACCTGCGCCAGAAGCACAAAGGGCAGTTAAACGAACATAAATATTTCCTTCTTGAGCTGAAGCAAGGGCAATACTTGGCCCCACTGTAGAAAAATTTTGAGAGGACGAAACAGACACAACTTTGTATTCGCTACCGTTGTATGCAGAAAGATAAATGTTTTGCGTTCCTGTATCTAAATTTTTTACATAAAAACGTAAGTAAGGCTCATGAGCTGATAATGTTGTATTAATATCTGTACCGACGGCCAAAGTCGGGATCACTGAATTAAAGCTACTATCTCGATAAAGTGTACTATTGGCTTGAGTTCCTCCTGTAATGGCCAGGGGCAAATAAACTTGATGAGGTGTGGAATCACTGGTAGCTGTATTCGTTTCCACCAAAAGAGACACGGGAGAACCTATTAAATTAAGATCACCCATCCCAATGACGGAAGTATCAACACTTACCAAGGCATCGGCACAGACTACAAAAGGGCAAAAAATAAGAAATAACCACAAATAGCGCATATCTTATTTTCGTAGAGAAAGGAGGTCACGGTCAATGTAAAAAAGTTCTAAAATCAGCTAAAAGTAAGAAGATACTGCCGTCTAAGCTCTGTCATTAAAAAAATATCTTTTTTCTTGGCCAAAATTTCTAAACGAGCAAAATTACGGACTCCTCGCTCAATCTGTTCTTTCTTCCATAGTCCTGCACAACTCATAATTTCTTTATCGTATTTAGAGGGTCTGGTTTTATTTTGAGCATAGCTAGGATCAGCTATTTTCATCAGGTGTCCTTGTAAAAAAGCAAAAAAACGCCTTGAGTCCTCAAAATCTAAATTTAAATTTAAAAGACTTTCAAAAAAATAAGAAAACTTTTTCTCTCCTAAAGCTTTTGCCAAGACAAATTGATCGAGACGCTTTTTTTCAATATAAGGTGTAATCATGGCGGGATTTAATTCCTTATGTTCTGGATAAACCATGTGCAGAAGACTTAATAATCTAAAAAAATCCTCACTGGTATGTGGGACAACATCCATAACATAATTTTTAGCTTCAAAAGAAAGACGGACTCCTATTTCTTCGCACCACAAAATTAGAAGTTTTTGCATATCCCAAAAGAAAGGAGGCGTGAGTGAAAAAAAAATTCCTTGGAATTCTCTTACTATTTTTTCAAAAAAAGCACTTTCCTTAAAAAAGAAAAAAATGAATTGCTGATCCAAATTTAACTTTTTTTCTTCTAAAAATTTAATCACTTTAGCTGACAAAACGTCTGCTTCTAAAATAAGCCAAGTTTCTTGCGTAGAAAAAAGATCAGGACCTTGTAACTTCTCTTCAAACCATTCCACTGTTAAGTCTTTGGCCCAAAGACTTTTAAAGTTGTTACTTTTACGCAGTCTTTGTTGAATAAGACGACAAATATAAATATCGGAACAAAACAGTGCTATAAATTTATCACATTTCTCAGGAAGCCCCTGAGGATGTTCTTTTAAAAAGTCATGAATGTTCCACTTAGAATGCATACAGAATCGTTTGCTTGAATTGATTAGCCGCATCTCCTGCCATTCGTTTAACTGCGCGATCAAAATTTCCTTTATTTTGTGTCATATTAATGGCCGTTTCATCTCCTCCTGCTCCTGTATCATAAATCTCTCTACCAAAAGTTGTGCTCACATCAATGAGTCGATTAAAAACAATTTTAGGATGCCCTATAATTTTATTTCCTAAATCTGATGTCATTAACTTGATTTCATCCTCTGTTGGGTTTTTAATTAAAATGAGATTAAGTGTCGCCTTGACTAAGGTTCCTTGCGGAATAAAAAAACCAATGCGTCCTTGAGTGGCATTGGGGGCAACTTCTTCTGAAGGTCGATAACCCGAGGTGGTTACAGTTTGCATCTCTCCCGTATAATACTGAGGTGTTGTAATAATACCTAATAAAACAGCGTCAGCTTTTTTTCCATCTCCTGCTAAAATATTAAGCTTAGGAAAATTGGAGAGGGCCTGAATGATTTCACTAGTAAAGGCATTAGATGCATTTGGAATAACACCCTTATTAAAAAAATAAGGGATACTGACGCTTTGAATATCATATTCCGCAAAAGGATTTTCTTTATCTTTAATTCGGTAACCCGCACAAGCCGTTAAGCCTATCATAAATAAAAAACACGTCATTCTCAGCATAGTCTTTTCTATCAGATACATCTCTTTTTGTAAGCTCAAAAAGAAGACATTTAATCTAAAAAGATATACTAATAGCTCTATGAAGCCCAAAAAACTCACTTCATTTGCACAACTTCTACAGTCAGAAAAAAGTGCAGAAATTCATTCTAGTAAAAATACCCCTGACTTTATGGATTTTTTTTTAATATTAAAAAATTGGCCATCTATAGTCGGTGATATGCTGGCCCAAAATACCTCTCCACTCAAACTAACTCATGGCACTCTCACTATCGCTACAAAACACACAACGTACTCACACGCTCTAAGTTTTATCTCTCCACAAATTTTGCAAAAAATTCAAGCCTCTTTTCCTAAACTAAATGTAACTCAAATAAAATTTATGGCTGTTGAATCTTTTTTTAAAGTCATTCCTGAGCATATACTAAAAGAGAACATCATAACAAAAGAGCATATTATTATTAACGAGCAAAAAAAAGCAGAAGCCTTGTTAGAATTTGCTCATATAGAAGACCCTGAACTTAAAGAAATTTTTATTTCTCTGCGCCTACAGTCGTAGCATCTGGAGACTTCACCTTATCAAAAAAATGATGAATAACTCTTTTACGATAAACCAACACTGTTAGTGCCAATAGAACTAACAGCAAAAGAATCCAATTTAAATAACTATCATCTTTTTTTCTTTGTTGCGAAAAGAGAGTAGCGGTTTTTTGATTGTCAGATAAAAAAGGAACTTCTTTTTTTCTAATTTTAGGTGTTTCGATTTCTAAAGGAATAGAAATACTACTTTTTACAGTTTTTTTTTCTATTTTAGAATTTAAAACTGGATATTCCAAATCCTCATTTTGAGGAAAACGTGGCCCTTCACTTTCTTCTTTAGCCTCTTCTAATGCTTTTTCTTTTAAATTTAATTGATGTAAATCAATTACTTGTGTTGCTGATTTTTCTTCTTTCATTTCAGCGAGTGGATCAAAGTTTTGCTCTTCATGATTAAGTAAATACTTAGAAACAAGATCTTGTTCCCTAATAAAAAACCAAAAGCCATTTCCACTACAAACTTCATCTTCTGTTTTTAGGGAACCATTATGGTAAAGCTCTAACAATCGAACCTTGGAAATAGGTCCTAAGATTTGATTTTTTTTTGTACGAATCATCCAACGTCTCATGGACTTTATCTCTTTTTATCTTAAAAATAAGGCGAAAAGACCTTTTAAATCTTCATCGGTAAAACGTAACCCTGCGGCTACAGTAAAACTCTGATCATGCGTTTTAGAAATAATATCTTCTATCGCAAGTCTCGCATAGAAAATATTCCACAAATGAATATCTGTTATAAATCTCAAGTTAGGATTAAAGCTTTTTCTAAAATCAAATGCTTCAAATGAAAAGCGAGTTCGATCTTCGGAAAGATAATAGTCAACCCCTAAACCACCCGTAGACTCTACGAGTCCTGCGCGAAAGCCCAAAGCTTGAAAGCGTTTCCCAAATTGAGCATTAAAACGGTACGTATCAACTTTACGAGCTTTTCTATTTTCGACAGTTGTCACGTTACCAACTGTGGTGGTTGTCTCTTTTTCTGAAAGCGGACCGTATTCTGAAGCGGCGACTCCGAAACGATAAAAACGCTCAGGAGATGTGTATAGATCAATATTAAAATCAACATGACTATCTGCCTGACTATTATATCCAGCAAAAAAAGAAACTCTGGTTTGTAGAGTATCAAAACGATTAACAATTCTGCGCACCCCTTTAAGAGTTGCATTGACTTGATCTACAACCTGCTCATCCCGCAGAAGTTTGCCCACTGTGCCTTTCCCCGCTTTCACATCTGCCACAATCACATTTAAATCATCCATCATGGCCTTAGTTTTATCCAAAACAGGGCCAATTTTTTTGAAATCTACCATTAAAGATTCTGGATTTTCTTTATCCAACTCTTGAGCTAGAGAAGCCGAAACTCTATTTAAATTATCCAAGATTCTATTCAAATTTTGCTCATTTCGGCTTGTCACATTCGCCAAAGTATCAGAAAGATCTCTAATATTATTTACAATAACCTTCAGTTGATTTTCACCGTCTTCATTCACTAAAGCTTTTTTTACATTAAGGGTAATTTCTTTGAGTTCCCTAATTACTAACGACGCTTCATCCGCTACATCTTCAAGTCCACTTCCCGTTTCTGCGACAATAAAACTTTCTGCAGGAAGAATGGAAGCACCGTCTGTTTTCCCTAGTGAAATATCTAAATATTTGTCTCCTAAAAATCCCACGGTTTTAATGCGCATTTTAGCATTACTCGTAATAGGAATTGTCTTGAGAATTTCAAATGTAACTAGTGCTTGAGCGCCTTCCAATTCAATTTTTTTGATCCTACCAGCATTAACTCCTGCGACTTTGATGGGTGATTTTTGAAAAATTCCTGAAGCATCATCTAACATCACTCTATAAGCAACGTGCTCTTTAAATCCTGATTGATTAGAGACAATCTTAAGAGACATAAAAACAATAAATAAAATAGAAACTATGGCCAAAATGCCAACTTTCAATTCATTCAAAAAAACGCTCCTTGCAATTTTTTCATTTAAAATGCTCCGTCTCTAATTCTAAAAACTTCTTCACCACAGGATGTGATGATTGTTTAAATTCTGCAACAGGCAAATGCTCCACTATCCTACCACGATCTAGAAAGGCCACAAAGTCAGAAATTTTAAGCGTAGCACGAATATCGTGTGAAATGATTATAGATGTCATTTCTTTGTCACCATGGTGGTGGGCCGTTTCAACAATTAAATCATTTACCGTCTGTGTAGTGATGGGATCTAGACCTGTAGTTGGTTCATCATAAAGCATAATTTCTGGACTTAAAGCCAGTGCTCTGGCCAACCCTACTCGTTTACGCATTCCACCAGAAAGTTCTCCTGGAAGTTTTTGATAAGCGTCTGCCGTTAAACCCACTGAAGACAAAAGTTCTTGCACTCTTTTCGTAATGTAGCTTTCTGGAGATGTCGTAAATTCTCTCAAAGGAAAAGCTACATTTTCAAAGGTAGTCATCGAATCAAAAAGAGCTGCATATTGAAAAAGCATTCCAAATTTTTGACGAAACTCTCTAAGATAAAATTCATTCATTTTAGATAATTCTTGACCTAAAATAACTACACGCCCCTCTGTAGGGTGCAAAAGACCTAGCATATGTTTCATTAGGGTGGATTTACCTGAACCAGAAAAACCTAGAATAGTCGTAATTTTACCTCTATTGATCTTGAAATCAATTCCATTCAGAACAGTATGCTCTCCAAACTTTTTGATGACAGAATAAAATTCGATAGCGTAATCCAAAACAAACCTCTTATAAAATTTTTATTAAAAAACTGGTAAGAAAATAATCCACTGTCAGTACTACTGCCATTCCCCACACCACGGCCTCATTGGTTCCTTTTCCTACCCCTTCAGCTCCTTGTTTCACTGCAAACCCGTGATAAGTCCCAATGACTGAAATAAGAAAGCCAAAGAAAAAAGCCTTAATAACACCTTGATAAATATCTTGAACGTGCATAAAACTACTGAGCTGAGAAAAATAAATAGCATCATCAATTTGTAAAACTTTAGTTCCAATCAGCCATGATCCTAAATTACCTACAAATAAAAAAATAATGGAAAGCATGGGCAGGGCAAGTGTTCCTGCGACAATGCGTGGAACAGCTAAATACTGATAGCTACTAATTCCCATAACCTCTAGAGCATCGACTTGCTCTGTGACTTTCATCGTTCCTATTTGGGCCGCCATAGCGGCTCCTGCTCTTCCACTCACAATAAGTCCCGTAAAAACAGGGGCCAATTCTTTGGCTAAAGAAACCGCTACAATCGAACCAATAAAACTATCCGCAGAAATAACTTGAAAACCCAGATAGGTTTGATAAGCCATCACCATTCCTGAAAAAGAAGCCGTCAGACATACAATGAAGAGACTTTTATTTCCAATAAAATAAAGTTGTTCCACTAATAATTTAAAACGGTAAGGTCTTTTGGGAAGCCAATAAAAAACACTCATACAAAAAATAGTAAAACGACCTAGACCTTGAGATAGCTCAATAACGCTTCTACCTGCCTGCTCAAAAAATCGATTTAAAGGTAAAATAAAAGTATTCATAATTATTTAAAAGTATAAATGCGAGGAAGCCTAATACTTAATTGACAAAAAAGTTCATAGGGAACTGTGGCAACTTGCTCCGCTAAGTTTAATATTTCAGTTTGGGAATGATCCCAAATTTTTAGAATACGACCAGAGGTAAGTTCTGATTTTGCTTCACGGGGAAAAAGAACATTGGCCATATCCATATTGACTCTTCCCACCACTTTACCAATATGTTCTCCTACTTTTAGCGACACGCCATTATATCTGGTAGAAAAACCATCTCCATAGCCAATAGCAATAATAGCCAAAATGCCATCTTCGGGACAAGGAGTCGCACCATAGCTCACAGGTGTTCCTTTTTTTATTTCAAAACTTCTTAACACATATGTTTCTAACGTAGAAATAGGCTCTCCCTGCCATACTCCCTGCCGAGTTTCTTTATTAAGACTAGAAACTCCATACAGCATAATACCAGGTCTTACATGAGTCTCATCTAAAGCAAAACCTTGTTCAACAGCTCCTGAGTTAGCGAGAGAACTACGTTCCACACTAAAACCTTCATCTTGCAAACGTTTCTTAATCTGTTTAAATCGACTGAGCTGTAAAAGATTATTCTCCAACTTAATGGAAGAAGAACCGCAAGCCAAATGAGACACCATATGATGAATAATTTTTCGTTGGTGCTGTTTTAATTTTGCCACTAAAAGATCCATATCATCTAAACTAAATCCTAACCTATTCATTCCTGTATTAAATTTCAAACAAAGAGGAATATAGCGAAAATCTGACTGAGATAAAATAAAATCTAAATCTGCAAAATTATGAACAACGGGAAGAATTTTTTTTTCTACATAGGCCCTAGCAGAAGATAAAGAACTCAGACCTAAATCAGAAAGAACATAAGGAATAACATCTAATTCAGGTAAAGATTCTCGCACTTCCAGTGCCTCTCCTAAAGAAGCACAACCAATTTCTTTAATACCTAATTCTTGAACGGCAAATCGCACCATAGGAACTAACCCATGTCCGTAAGCATTAGCCTTAACAATATATAAAATTTCATTTTTAGGGGCCAGCTTCTTTACTCTTTCAAAATTTTTAGCAAATAAGTTTAAATTAATAATCAGTCTGGTCTTATATCTCATAGAAAAAGTTCTCGATGAGGATTTGTTTTTTCTGAAGATGAAGCTGAAACCAATTGTGAAAAGAGAGCGGCCTCATCTTCTTTCTCTTCAAATTTTTCTTGAAAATAAGTATATGAAGTTTCTTTATTTAACATCAATCTAAAAGTCTCAGCAGGAAGTGGCATAATCTGAGGGGCCAAAGGCTTCGTCAGTACAGCTGTCGCTGATTCAAAATAACGCCAATAAGGAAAACCTTGAACAAACTCTTTTAATTCTTGAATAAAAAAGTTTAAATGCTCGTGATGCACCAACAGATAAGCCTTATCAATACTTTTTAAACTAAAATCAAACGGAACAGGGATGCGTTGTTGCAAACCTACTGTGAAATCCCATGAAAAAGAAGTCCACTCAAAAGTAAGTTTCTCCTCTCTAATAAGATTAGTCATAAAACTAAAATCCAGTTCAAAAAGAAAAGAGGGATGTTTTGTTAGATTGGTATTCTGTTCTTGAACAAGACCTAATAAATCCCACGCTGATAAAACTTTTTTAGTTTTTTTATCTTCGATCCATAGCGATGAACGCTTTTTACTTAAACTTTTTAAATAACTTGCACTTAAAAGTTCTTCCAAAATTTGCCAAGGAAAATGCGCAGGAAATTCTTCCTGCATTCTAAGATAAATCATGACATCAGGATTTTTTTTAAGCCCTGAAACTTTAAGTGAAACTAAAGAAGAACCCAAAGTTTCCATGGCTACTTGCAACCCCATTGTTTGCACATAGAACTCCATTCCTTCGGGACAAGGCTCTGGAAGTTGTATCTCTGAAAGTTCTGTATATTTGGCAGGAGAATGAAATTCTTTTTTAGGGGAAAAAAGCTTTCCCCCTTGATGGGTTATTTCTAAAATGGCAAATTGCAAAGAAGCTGGCCACTTCCCCAACACTTCAATCAAAGAAGTAAGAAAAGATTCCCCTCTTTTACTCTCTTGAATTTCACGGTTTAACTTAGTGACTATTTCTAAATGCTCCTCTTGAACACGATGGATTTGTAAACTATTAAGGCTTTGACTATTTTTTTGCTCTAAATGCTTATTTTTTTGCTTAAGCTCTCTTACGCTATGACTCATGGAGAGGTGTTTATTAACTCTCTTCAGAATTACCTGTAACTGATGAGCATAATCTACCGCACTTTTAATATAGCCAAAATTTAAGATGTCGTAGGTTGTTGTGAGTAAGTGTTTATTTTGATCAGCGTAAAAAAAAGAAAGAGGAATTTGTTCTTCTCTTATCATGGGGTGATTTTTTAAAACCAGATCGCCATCTCGCATTTTTAGCACATCCACAATGGCAAAATCATAACGAGTTCGGCTTATGGCTTGACCAAATTTTTGTAAATCTTCAAAGACTACAGGAACAACACCTAACTTTCTAAAATCTAGCGTAAGTTTTTCTGCTTCCCTCATTTGGCTTAAAAGAAGAGCAACCTGAGGAGAGCTAGAAGAAGACGAACCTGCAAAAAACACTTACCGCTCCTTGATATTTTATATTTAGGATATTATGGCCGAAAAATAAGGCCTATGCCAAGAGTTATACCAAGGAAAGTTCATAGACTTGCTTTAATTGTATTCTATTTATGTTTTGTAAAGAAAGACGAAGATCACATTTTTGATAACGAGAACAACGTCTCTCATAAAGAAGGGCCAAGTCTGATGCACTTCTATTGGAAAAATAACGATGTCCGTCCTCATAAATTCGCTTCAAACAAACTTCTAAAGGAACATCTAGCCACACTTTTTTAAAGGTTCTTATTCGTCTTAGACGTAATTCATCTTCTTCTTTTTGTAAACTGCCTCCTCCCAATGCTAAAAGTAATTTTTGCGTTGAGAAAGAGCTTAAAACTTGTGTCAGAACTTCTTGTTCTTTAATTCTAAAAAAATCTTCCCCTACTCTTTCAATATAAGTTTGCAGTCCCTCTCCTACTTCTTTTTCAATTTCTGTATCTAAATCCAAACAAGTCATTTCTGTAGAATACAAAGAAGCAAACATTTTTAGAAAAGTGCTTTTTCCACTTGCCATAAAACCATCTAAAAATATAATACTCATTTTCTTACAACCTTTTCATTGACTTTAATTCAAAGTTTTTCTATAGCATAAAAAGAGAAAAAAACCCCATGGAAAAAAAACTAGACCTCCCCTTAACCTTAAATAAATTTTTACAAAAAAGAGACTATCTTTACCAGCTAGATATAACGCAGGATTGGGTCAAAGAGCTCTTTGAGGAATTACATAATCAAGAAGAATCTCCACCTGCGGTGGCAGGCTCCCTGCAATTAAACTTAAAAGTTAATCGTAAAATAGATACTGAATTAAAAGATCATGTTCTTTTAGAAGGAAGTCTCACAACTCATTACAACGCCCAATGCATTCGTTGTTTAGGTGATGCTCCGATGGATTTAACCTTTGAATTTAATGCCTGTATTGTTCCTCAAGCTTTAGAAAAAAACCCTGAACTCAATGACCAAATCTGTGTTTTTACTAATGGGCATGAATACAATTTATATTTTTATAAATCACAGGAACTTCCACTCAAAGATATTGTGCGTGAACATATTTATTTAAACTACGAGAGTTCCCCCCTGCATGACACAGAGTGTAAAGGCTTATGCCAGTTCTGTGGAGAAAACCTTAATAAAACACTTTGTACCCACCATTCTGCTTGATATTTGTGGCCAACTTGTGAAACTTATTATAAAAATGCCCTTCTTATATTTATTTTGAAAGATTGAAGGAGCATATATGGCAGTACCTAAGAAAAAAACCAGCGTATCGCGTAAAGGTCTTCGACACGCAGGTCATACTCATAAATTGACTGGTAAAGGTGTCATGAAATGTCCTAACTGTTCTGCTATCACTCTTCCTCACCATGCTTGTGCTTCTTGTGGACAATACAAGGGCCGTGTTGTGATTAAAATGAAAGTGAAAACCACAGAAACAGGTGTGGAATCTAATAACGATCAAACCTAATTTAAGTCTTATTTGTATGACTTCTGGTTCTCTTTATCGTGCTAAATTTTTAGGAACAGGACGTTATCACCCTCAAAAAGTGATGACTAACGATGATTTATCTAAAATTGTTGAAACAAGTCATGACTGGATTTTTCCTCGCACGGGTATTGCCGAAAGACGTATAAGTGATCCCCATCAAGCTGAATTTCCCTCTGATATGGCTCTTTATGCCACTCAAAAAGCTCTCAAGCAAGCAGGGCTGGTTGCTGATGACATTGACATGATTCTTTTTGCCACTGTAACTCCTGACGTACATCTGCCTAACACTGCTTGTATTTTACAAGTCAAATTAGGAATGACTAAAAATTGTGCCTGCCTAGATATTGCCGCCGCCTGCTCTGGATTTGTTTATGGCGTAAATATGGCAACAGCTCTCATTGAAACAGGAGTGATGAAAAACATATTAGTGATCGGTTCTGAAATGTTAAGCACCGTCAATAACTGGTCTGATCGTAATACTTGTATTCTTTTTGGAGATGGTTGTGGCGTCGCTATTTTAGGTCGCGCACAAGCTGATGATAAATCTGAAATTTTAGCCATGACACTGGGTGCTGATGGAAAAGGACGAGAATTTTTTGATAAAGAAGTCGGAGGAGCTATCCGTCCTATCACCAAAGAAATCTTAGAGAGCAATCAAAATTATATGCGTATGCAAGGTAAAGATATGTTTAAGGTTGCAGTTAAAACACTTACAGAAAATGTCATGACTTGCCTTAAAGAAGCAAATCTTACTCTGAATGATCTTGATTGGTTGGTTCCTCACCAAGCTAATTTACGCATTATTGAAGCTACTGGGGAACGCCTAGGTATTGATCCCAAAAAAGTTATCGTTAATATTGAAAAATTTGGAAATACTTCTGCGGCTACTGTTCCCACAGCTTTTGATCAAGCGATTGAAGAAGGAAAAATTAAACGAGGCGATTTAGTTTGTTTTACTGCCTTTGGAGCAGGCCTTACCTTTGGAGCTACACTTTTTAGATATTAAAGGACTATTTTATGTCAAAAAAAGTCACTCTGCTTTTTCCAGGTCAAGGTTCACAATATGTAGGAATGGGAAAAAAACTTATTCCTAATCTTCAACATTTTTTTAATAGAGCAGATGAAATATTAGGCTATTCCCTAAGTTCTCTTTGTTTTGAAGGGCCAGAAGAATCTCTTAAACTTACTCAAAATACTCAACCTGCTATTCTTACTTATTCCACAGCACTCTTCACAGGAATTAAAAAGCTTCTAGAACAGGAGGGCTTTCAGATAGAACGTGTCCTTGGCCATTCTGTGGGAGAATATTCTGCTTTAGTCGCCGCCGAGGCTTTAAGTTTTACTGACGCTTTAAAAGCGGTAAACTTACGTGGAAAATTTATGCAAGAAGCTGTCCCTGTAGGTTTAGGAAAAATGGTTGCTATCCTCAAATGCCCTGAAGATATGGTACGAAAAGCTTGTGAAATAAATTCAACTGCTACGGCTCAAGTCATGCCCGCCAATTTTAATGATCCTCAGCAAATTGTTATTTCTGGCCATGCGAGTGCTTGTGATAAAGCAGTCGAGTGGTTAAACAATCAACCTACCATAAAAATGAAAGCGATTGTTCTTCCTGTTTCTGCTCCTTTCCATTCTACCCTTATGCAACCAGCGGCTGATAAGATGCAAGAAGTTTTAAATCATATCAATTTTAATCATCTTGCTATTCCTTATATTGCTAATATTGATGCTAAAGAATATCCCTTACATACGGGTGCAGAAACTCTGCGTAAAAATCTTACCCAACAAATTTGTGGAAGTGTTTTATGGACGCAAAGTATCCAAAATCTTCCTGCAGATACACTAGCGTTAGAAGTGGGTCCAGGAAAAATTCTTACAGGCTTAGTTAAAAAAATTAATCCCGCAATTAATGTGATTCCTTTAGATCAATATGAAAATTTAGAACAGGCTTTTGCCGAGGTGGTTTTATGCTCACAGCGCAATATAGGGATTTAGAAAATAAAAAAATACTGGTGACAGGTGCTTCACGTGGCATTGGAAAAGCTATCGCTACACTTTTAGCGAAACAAAAAGCCCATGTCCTTTTTAACTACCGAGGCTCTGCTGATCAAGCTCAAAATCTCACTCAAGAATTGGAATCTTTCGGAGGAAAAGTAACTGCTCTTCCCTTTGATATCACTCACTATGATCAAATGAGTAGTGTCCTTAATGAATACATGAAAACTTCTGGCCCTATTGAAGCCTTAGTTAATAATGCAGGAATTTCTAAAGATCAGCTTATTTTACGTATAAAACCAGAAGATCTTTCGCAAGTGATTGATACTAATTTAAAAGCCGCTATTCTTCTTACCAGCATTCTTTCCCGAGGTTTTTTAAAAGCTGAAAATGTTTCTATTGTAAATATTAGCTCTATCGTAGGACTTATGGGAAACCCTTCTCAAGCGGCTTACTCTGCCTCTAAAGCAGGTCTTTTAGGCTTCACTAAATCTTGTGCGAAAGAATTGGCCCCTAAAAATATTCGTTGCAATGCTATATGCCCTGGCTTTATCACTACGGAGATGACTGACGCCCTTTCAGAGGATGCTAAAAAATACTATTTGGAATCTATTCCTTTAGGAAAAATGGGAAATGCGCAAGATGTAGCGGAGCTTACTTGCTTTTTAATTAGCAAAGCTTCATCATACATAACAGGTGAAATTATAAAAATTGATGGTGGATTATATATTTAAAAAATATTTTTTGGAGGTTCGAACATGAAAGATCAAATTATTAAACTTATCAGTGATGCTACTAAAGTTGATGCTAGCAAAATTTCTGATTCTACTAACTTCGTAGAAGATCTTAATCTAGATTCTTTGGATATGGTTGAGCTTATGATGAAAATGGAAGACGAATTTGGAGTAGAAATTCCAGAAGATGAAACTGAAAATCTAAAAACTGTTGGTGACGTTATTGGTTATCTTAAGACTAAAGGTAAAAACTAGTTTTTTATGACCCACCAACGTCGTGTCGCCATTACAGGACTTGAAGCTATTTGTGGCTTAGGATTCAGATTAGAGGATATTTGGAAAGGTATGCTAGAAGGTCGTTCTGGTATCTCACCTATCAGTAATATTAGCTCTGAAGGCTTAACCACTACCATTGCAGGTGAAATTAAAAATTTCAACTTGAGCGAAGAGATTTGGGAAAGCAAACAATCTGCTCGTTTTGATCGTTTTATTCACTATGCTATGCATAGTGCTCACCACGCTTACGCTGTAGCTGGACTTAAAAATCAAAATTTTTATCCTGCACAAAGGATTGGATGTATTTTAGGTGTAGGAATGGGTGGTTTTCATACTATTGAAGCTACACACATCGAATTTCAAGAAAAAGGCCTGCGTCGTATTTCTCCTTTTTTTATCCCAGGTATTATTCCTAATATGGCTACGGGAATTATTTCTTTACAGTTAGGAATTAAAGGAATGAATTATACCGTTTCTAGTGCTTGTGCTTCTAGTGCTCATGCCATCTCTATTGCGGCTGGTGAAATTATGTCTGGAAGGCAAGATGTGGTGATTACAGGAGGAGCTGAAGGTGTTATCACTCGTCTTACTATGGGAGGCTTTTGTGCTATGAAAGCTCTTTCTCGTCGTAATGATGAACCTACCAAAGCCTCTCGCCCTTTCGACATTGAAAGAGATGGATTTGTTATGGGAGAAGGTGCTGGTATTTTAGTTTTAGAAGATATGGAAAAAGCCATAGCCCGAGGGGCCACCATTTACGGCGAAGTCGTTGGTTGGGGAGCTACTTCTGATGCTTACCATATTACAGCTCCTCATCCTGAAGGGGGAGGTACTATCCCTTGTATGCAACAAGCTTTACATAGTGCTGGTATTAGTCCTGAACAAGTGGGCTATATCAATGCGCACGGAACTTCTACCCCCCTAGGAGATATTGCAGAAACTAAGGCGATCAAATCTGTCTTTGGAAATCATGCGAATAACCTATTAGTAAGCTCTACAAAATCTATGACGGGACATCTTTTGGGTGCGGCTGGTGGTATTGAATCTGTTTTTTGTGTCATGGCCATGCACACAGGTATAGTTCCTCCTACCATTAATTTAGATCATCAAGATCCTGAATGTGATTTGAACTACGTTCCTCATAAACCAGTAAAAGCCAATATTGAGTATTCTCTTAATAACTCTTTTGGTTTTGGTGGAACTAACGCTTCTCTTATTTTTAAAAAATATTTTTAACCAAGGCCATTTATGTTTAATTCTGAGCGGAATTCTCTAGAGATTACCGATCTTGAAGTTTATTCTTCTATTGAAAATGAAAAAAAAAGACAAGAAGAAGGTTTAGAGCTTATTGCTTCAGAAAACTATTGCAGTCCTGCTGTCATGCAAGCGCAAGGTTCTGTTCTTACCAATAAATATGCTGAAGGATATCCTAATAAACGTTATTACGGTGGCTGTGAGAACGTAGATATTGTGGAACAACTTGCTATCGAACGAGTGAAAAAACTTTTTGGCGTAGAGTACGCTAACGTACAACCTCACTCTGGCTCTCAGGCCAACATGGCTACCTACTTCGCCCTTCTAAATCCTCAAGATAAAATTTTAGGGATGAATTTAAGTGAAGGGGGACACTTAACTCACGGTAGTCCTGTTAATTTTTCTGGACGCCTTTTTCAAGTTATCTCCTATGGACTAGATGCTAAAACTGAAACCATTAATTATGATCAGGTTCAAGACATAGCTCTCAAAGAAAAACCCAAAATGATCATTGCTGGTGCCTCTGCTTATTCGCGCTTTATCGATTTTAAAAAAATGCGAGAAATAGCTGATAGTGTGGAAGCTTTTTTGCTGGTAGATATGGCCCACATTGCAGGACTTATTGCCGCTGATCTGCACCCTTCACCCGTAGGCCATGCTCATGTTATCACCTCCACCACTCATAAAACTCTACGAGGTCCTCGCGGTGGAATCATTCTCTCATCTTTAGAATTTGAAAAAAAATTAAACTCCCATATCTTTCCAGGAATTCAAGGTGGCCCTTTAGAGCACGTGATTGCCGCCAAAGCTGTAGCCTTCAAAGAAGCGCTAGATCCCTCTTTTAAAGTTTATCAAAAACAAGTCATTCTCAATGCCAAAGTTATGGCAGAAAAACTTATGTCAGGAGGGCTTGAATTAGTTTCTGGTGGTACTGATAATCATTTAGTTCTAGTAAAAACTGATTCTGTGGGACTCTCTGGAAAAGAAAGTGAAGATCTTCTCTCTAAAGTACACATTACTTGTAATAAAAATATGGTTCCAGGAGATAAACGCTCCCCTTTCGTGACTTCAGGCATCCGCCTAGGAACTCCTGCTCTTACAACCCGTGGATTTAAAGAAGCAGAAATTTCTCAAGTAGCTGATTGGATTGTTCGTACTCTAAAAAATCCTCAAGACACTAATCTACAAAATAAAATTGCTGGAGAAGTGCGAGAGCTTTGTAAAAAATTCCCAGTTTATAGCTAAATTTTTAATATATTGACACAATCTCTATTCATCGCAAAAATCCTCTGCATGAGTTATGATCTAATAAGTATGAAAAAAATTGCCGCTATTGATATAGGCTCCAATGCCCTTCGCTTGGCTATTGCAGAGATCCATGCTCATGACCACTTAGTGGTAACTAAACGAGTTCGTATCCCCTTACGCTTAGGGGGAGATGCCTTCTCTCAAAAAACTTTCTCTGAAACCACCATGAATAAAACTGAACGTGTTTTTAAAAATTTTAAAAAAATTTTAAAAGATGAAAATGTAGAAGAAATTTCAGCTCTGGCCACCAGTGCTTTTCGTGAATCTGCTAATTCCCCTGCTCTATCAGAGCGCATTGAAAAATCTTCAGGTATTAAAATTAAAACCATAGATGGTATAGAAGAGGCCAACACCATCTATCTAGGTATTTCTCCTTCTGGGCTTCTCCAAAATGAATCAGCCGTTCTTATTGATTTAGGCGGTGGAAGTTTAGAAATTACTTTGGTTAAAAAAGGAATGTTAGTTAAAACGCATAGCTTTGATTTAGGAACCTTGCGCCTCCTCAATTTAAAAAATAAAAAAGAACGTAAAGAATTTTTAAATAAGTTTTCTCAAGATATTACTGAATTTATCAAAAATCAGGACCTCTCTAAAACTTGCCTCATCGGAACGGGTGGTAACTTACGTCGTTTAGGAAAACTTAGAAAAAAAGTTTTTAAAAAAGATGATATTACTTTCATGCGTAAAGCAGAAATAAACTCTCTTTATGAGAAGGCCAAGGATATTTCTCTTTTAAATCGTGCCAAAAAGCTTGACCTGCAAATCAATAAAGCAGAAGTCCTCATACCGACGTTAGAAGTTTTACGTATGCTCTTTACTCTTATTCCTGCTAATAGAATTATTTTACCTAACTTAGGGCTTATTGACGGAATTTTTCAACGAATTCTACTGAAAGAAAAAACAAAGCATATAGCGTTGTTCTAATTTTGTAATAATTACATACTAGGCTTTCAAAAAAAATAAATATAAATTATCTTCTTTTAATCAAAGTATGAACATAAAAAAAATAGTCCACATTTTTTTATTATTTTTTTTCCTGCAAAATCCAATTTATGCCAAGGAATATGATAGTTATTCTTGTTTAGTGCAATCTTTTTTTGGAATAACATCAGAAAATATTTCCCACTATGTGAGAGAAACAACCAAGCCTGAATCAAATTTTTCTCATGGAAAAAAATTTGAGAGAGATCACTATTTTAACGACCTGATTGTCAAAAGCTTAGGTCTTTCTTTTTTTGCTTCTTCCTTACCCTATGCTTTAGCTCACGATTATGGCTATTTTGATATCCTTCCAGCCTTTACTCTTTTTTTGCCTTTATCCTATTCTCTTTTAAAAAAACTCCCTTTCTGGTATCATCGCTTCACACAAAATACAGGAAAGCACCTCCACCGGTCTCTTAATGAGTGGACGGAGTTACCTGCTTTATCTGTTCTTACTTCTGGGTATCTTCGAGCACTAAAACAATATTATCTTTCAAAATATACAAATAAAGCTCAAAATGAATACGCCCTTTATCAAGATCAATTAGAAAATTTAGTTGAATCTTTACAATCGTCTTCTTTATCTCCTGAATCTAATGAAGATTTAATTAGAGTTTTTTTCCAAAAAAATCCTAAAGCCTTACGCAATTTACATATGGAGCTTCTTATTATGTATCTGCAATTAAGAGAAGAATTTAAACTTAGACAAGGCATCTAAAAATTCTCTTTTACTTATAATAGATTTTTACTTAGCCCCATAAGTAAGAGGTGAGAATTAGTTTCTTCTTTAGTATTTTTAGGCTGGCGACGAATCCATTTACCGCGCGCATCCATCTCCCAAGCTAGAGCGTGATCTTGCAATTCAATTTGTAAAAAATCCCAAAGTTTTTTACGTAAGAGTGGTGCTTTAATAGGGACTGCCACTTCAACTCGGTTATTCAGATTGCGATACATCCAGTCAGCGGAAGCAATATAAAAACTTCCTTGCAGAGGATCTTTATTTCCCCCTGAAAAATAAAAAACCCGTGAATGTTCTAAAAATCTTCCCACAATCGAAATCACTCTAATATTTTCACTCAAATCTTTAAGCCCTGGTCTCAAACAACAAATACCACGCACGATAAGATAAATTTTAACTCCTGCCCCCGAAGCTTTATACAAAGCCTCAATCATTTCTGAATCTTCCAAGCTGTTCATTTTAGCAATAATGAGTCCCGCTTTTTTATATTTTATTTCATTTTCAATAAGTTCTAAAAAACTTTTTTTCATAGTAACAGGTGCCACTAAAAGTTCTGTATATGTTTTTTTAAGTGACATTCCTGTTAAAAAGTTAAAAACTTCCACGGCCTCTGCACAAATAGCGGGGTCACTAGTAAAAAAACTAAAATCTGTATAAATCTTAGAAGTCTGAGAATTATAATTTCCAGTTCCAATATGTGCATAACTTTTAATTCGGTCTTGATCTCGTCTTACAATCAGCATCATCTTACTATGAGTTTTAAGTCCCATCACTCCGTACACCACATGCACACCTGCATTCTCTAATTTTTCTGCCCAACGTAAATTTTTTTCTTCTTCAAAACGGGCCTTGACCTCAATAACACAGGCTACTTGTTTGCCTGATTCTGCGGCATAAACTAAAGAATCAATAATCTTACTAGCAGAATCTGTGCGGTAAAGAGTCAGCTTAATAGCAAGAACATGAGGATCAAAAGCGGCACCTTGAATAAAACGCTCAACAGTGGCAGAAAAACTCTCATAAGGATGATGAATCAAATATTCTTTTTTTCTTATTTGTGAAAATAAGCTAACAGATTCATCTGCAAAATCTAGTGGAACTTTAGGGGCCCATGGTTTAAATTTTAAGTAAGGACGATCAACTTTCTCATAAAGATCTCGAAAAGAAGAGTAATGCACCACTGAGGACATTTCATACAAGTCTTCTTTCCCAAGTTCTAATTCTTGGCAGAGGTAATCGAGAATCCATGCGTCGGGACTGCTTTCATGCTCTAGTCGTAACACTGGAGAAAATTTTCTTTCTTTAAGTCCTTCTTCTACTAAAGCTAAAACATCTTCTGCATCTTCTTCGTCATCTTCTTCCATACCAGCATTGCGTGTGACACGAAAAAGACACTTAGCTAGAATTTGCATTCCTGGATAGAGCATTTCAATATTATGCTTAATAATTTCTTCAATATTAATAAAGCGATAAACACCTTTAGGACTGGGGATACGTATCCACTGCGGAAGCTCTGTAGGAATTTTGACTCGTGCAAAAAGTTTTTCTCCCTTACGGGGATTTTTCATACAAATCCCTAAGGATTTAGAAAGGTTAGAAATAAAAGGAAAAGGATGACTGTAATCCACTGCCAGTGGAGTCAAAATAGGAAAAATATTATGCTTAAAAATATCTGCAAGCTTCTTTTTCTCCATAGAGTTTAGATCTTGCCATTTTAAGAAGAAAATATTTTCTTTTTTAAGGGCAGGAAGTAAATCTTTTTTAAATAAATGATCTAAGACTTGAAACTGCTCTTGAATTTTTTTTCTTATCTTAGACAATTGCTCTTGAGGAGTTTTTCCATCCATGGAACGATGAGTGTAATGATATTCAATTTGATTTTTAAGTCCTCCTACTCGCTTCATAAAGAATTCATCTAAATTAGAGATGAAAATAGAACAAAATAACAATCGCTCAAAAAGAGGAACACTTATATCCTGTGCTTGAGATAAAACTCTCAAATTAAACTCTAACCAAGATAATTCTCTATTTAAATAATGTTCAGGATTGACTCCCTGTAACTCCCACAAAGAAACAATTTTTTTACGCTTAAAAGACTTAGGTTTCATTTTTTTCATAATTCCCAATTTAACATATTCAATTTAAATTGAGTACCCTTTTAAAATCGCATCTTCTGCTTGTAAAAGAAGTCTCCATAAAGGTTGAGTGACTTTGGGATACGTCATCTCTAGTCGTGTTTTATAATCTCTTAAGAGATCTTGTACTGATGATGAAAGGGTTTTATCTGAAAGAAGATCTGTTTTTTCTTGTGCTTTTAAACACTCCGATGAGAAAGAAAATCTTTTATTCCATAAATCAAAAGACCATTCATTTAAGGCCAACTCTTGACGCAAAAGATACAGTTGATACAAATCATCTTGTGGGCCATGCGCAAAAAGATAATTATAAAAAGAAGTGAACTTATCAATACTTTTAAGTTTGTTTTTATAAATTTTTATATCTTGCCACTCCTCCGCAGAAAGAGCTTGTAAGGGAATTTGAATATAGCTTTTAACTTCAATTTTAAACTCCTCTATTTTGAAATTCATTGCTTTAAAATGTTGTAAAAAAAACCCTTGAGAGTAACTATATAGTTCATCAAATTTTTTGGTATTAATCTGTCCTTCTGCTGTGAAGAAGAGACCTCTTTGTTGTAAAAAAGATTCTAATCTTTCTAACCTATTTTTAATAACTCTCCTCTCTCCATCTGGTTCAATCATTTGCTTATCTAAAAAAGCATTGGAAGAACTCTGCTGTTTTTTAGTCACTTTCTGCATATGGCAGGACATCAACAGAAGACTAAAGCCTAAAAAAATAAATACTGTTTTTTTCATAAAACCTCCTTAAGTTAAGCTCTGGATTTAGCCTATTTACTCTTTGTAAAAAACAAGAGAATGCTTAGGAGTCTTTAATTGTTCACTTATGAAAATTAGATAGATGACGAGGGTTGCCAAAAACCCTAAAAATCGTTACATTCAGGGAACTTTATGAAATGCCCTTTTTGTCATGCTCAAGATTCCAAAGTTCTCGATTCTCGCCTTGCGCAGGAAGAGAATACTATTCGCCGTCGCCGCAAATGTGCGGAATGTGAAAAACGCTTTACCACCTATGAACAAATAGAATTTGATCTTCCTGATGTGGTAAAAAATGATGGGCGCAGAGAATCTTTTCAAGAAGAAAAAATTTTTATGGGGATTAAAAAAGCTTGTCAAAAAAGACCCGTTTCCACGGCTCAAATTCAAGAAGTCTTAGAGCTTATTAAACAAAATATCTTAGAGCTTAATCAAAAAGAAGTGCGCTCTCAGCAAATTGGAAACTTAGTCATGTCAGCTCTTCGCCATTTAGACCCTGTGGCCTATGTTCGTTTTGCCTCCGTTTACAAAACCTTTAAAGATATTGATGAATTTGTAAATGACCTCAAAGAACATATGCAAAAAAATTCACCTCCTGTAAAACCCTTGATCTCTACTCAATAGGAACTTATTTTATGTCTGAAACCGCACATGATTCACGCACCCTAGCTCGAGAGCTTGCCTTTCAATTTTTGTATCAAAAACAATTTAGAGAAGAAGGAAGTCAGCTTTCTCCCATTGATAACTTTAATAATTTTATCACTTCTTTAGGCACTGAACTCTCTGCTATAAACCGAGAGTTTGCTTTAGAGCTTATTACGGGAAGCCTTGAAAATATTCAAGCGATTGAAGAAACGATCTCTGTAAATTGCAAAGATTGGAAATTGGGTCGCCTAGCTTCCATTGATCGTACGATCCTACTCCTTGCTATTTTTGAGCTTCAATACTATAAAAAAAATCCCCCTAAAGTTATTCTGAACGAAGCAGTGAATTTAGCTAAAAAATTTGGAAATGAATCTTCTGCTAGTTTTATTAATGGATTACTAGATAGACTTTTAGAGAAAATTTCACCTTTATGATAAAATGGGAAAAAGAACTCTCTCTTATTAAATCTCAACCTATTCTGTGGATAGGTAATTATCAGTCTTCTCCCTATTTGGAACTTTTTAACTACTTACTAGATGATCTCATCACAATCCATTCTTTTACAGAAACTCCCACCCTGTTTGTAGGTAAAAGTTTTGGGCATAAACTTAAAATTTTATATACTGATAACATAATAAAAATGCCTGCGACAACTTCAGCATTACGTCTTCTATTGGAAGCTGATGAAAATAAAACATTTCTTTTGGCCTTAGACTCGGATGAGCTACAAGCTATCTTTGAAAAAAAATATCC
>JAGOVR010000011.1 GCA_018060635.1 Bacteriovoracaceae bacterium | reverse complement strand
CAGCTTCTTTGATCAAACCTAAAACAGTAGCGTACTCTGGACTTTGTAAAATTTTAGGAAGACTCTCAAAACAAAGAGGATAGCCCAGCCTGACTGGTCGCTCTAAGATATATTCTGTGAGCTCTGGAAGGCCTGCCATCAAAGCTCCTCCTCCCACAAGGACACAGGAATAGTTCTTCTCACCTAAGCTCGTTAAGATTTTTTTAATTAAATCTAATAATTCTTCAGCTCTTGCTTCTAAAATTTGCGTTATACTCTGAAAAGGAAATTGTTTTTCTTTTCCTGTTGTTGAATCTATAAAAGTAATTGTAGGATTAACGGAGCTTTCTTCTATTACACTCCCATGCTGACATTTTATATTCTCAGCATCTTTAAAATTAATTTTCAAACCTAACGCTAAATCTTGTGAGAAGTTATTTCCTCCTATAGGAAGAACATAAGAATAAACAACTCCGCCATTTTTCCAAAAGATAACATTAGTAGTGCTTCCACCCATATCAATGAGAACAACGCCCAATTCTTTTTCTTCTTCTGTTAGAATTGAATGAGAAGCCGCTAAAGAATTAAAAACAATGTTAGAAGGTTCTACACCTGCACTTTCTGAACACTTAATAAGATTTTGAATAAAATTTTTCGTCCCTGTAATAATATGCAGATGAGCTACAATTTCTCTCGCTATCATTCCTACGGGATCTCTAACTCCATCCATACTATCAACAATAAATTCACTAGGAATAATGTGAACAATGTTTTTATCTAATTCTAACTTTTGCTCTCGGATACTTTCAATCATTTGAGCGACATCATCTGATGTCACTTCTCTATTTTGTAAAGAAAGAGAGGCACAGGCATTAAATGACTTGATATGATTTCCATTTAAACTTAGATACGCTGATTTAATTTTAAGTCCTGACATTTGTTGCGCTTCTTCAACAGAAAAACGAATAGCTTTTGTTACTTCTTCGATATTTGTAACAACGCCTTTTTTTATTCCAAGAGAAGGGGCTCTCCCTACTCCCAAAACTTCTATTTGATTTTGATTATTTTTTGTACAAATAACAGTAGAAATCTTAGTTGATCCGACATCAATAGCTGAAAAAATGGGCTGACGATTCATGAGATTCCTTTCTCAAAGTAAGCATCCAAATGCAAAAAACCGACTAGTTTAATTTTAAATTGAATATACTTTATTTGACAACTATTTTTTCCCCATTCATATAAATGACAGAGAAATGTTTTTGATTTTCAGAATGACTGACTATTTTAGGCAGTTGTTTCATCTTTTCTTTCCATCCATCTGATCCTAAAAAAACACTTGTAGGTCCCTTAGCTGAAGCTAAAATCATTATCATCTCTTGTTTATCATTAAAAATAATTTCTGATATTTTTTTTCTAAAATTTAAATCAATATCTTTAAAAAAGAATGTAACTTTTTTTTGTAAAATTTCTGCTTGCTCACCTAAAGGCAATGCTAAGTTAGGTAAATCATAATCTAACAATCCTTCTTTTTTTAATATCTTCTCATATTCTGCATCATATATTTTATTATCTTCTGCTAAGATTCCTACGTAAGGCTCTGTATTTTCCCTATAGATTTGTACTTGCATAATAGGAATAGGACAGTCCAAAATAAACATTAATTTTTTTTTCAAAGGATGATAACTAATCTTATAGGATGAAAGAAAATTTTTTTTATCTAAATTATTTTTTACAACTATTTTCTTTAAAAATTTAAGGGAATTTTCATCTTCAAAACTTTTTACTAACTGTAAAACAAAATCATTGGAAGTTAATTGAGGGCAGTGACCTGAAGACACTTCATATTGAGAAGCGTAAGCTGAAGAAAAGCTAAGAAAGAAGTTAAATAATAAAAAAAATAAAATAAACATTCCATCATCTTAGCACTAGGACAATTTTATTTCTAAATCAAAAGTGACTCCATACTGCAAAAAAACTTCCCGCTCAATAACTGACAAAAACTCTTTTACATCTTGGTCACTAGCTAGCCCCAAATTTTCTAGAAAATTTGCATGAATCGGACTAATCCTGAGCCCTTTATAGGTAAATCCCTTAAGACCTACTAAATCTAAAAAATGCCCTGCTTGAATAGAGGAACTAATATTTTTGAAAGCACAACCACAAGTTTTGGCCTTCAGAGGCTGGGTGCGCATCCTATAATCCATATAATTTTTTATTTTAGTAGAGATTTCAGGGTTAAAACCGTGGTGAACCATCTCGACTTCATAAATAACATCACCTGTATTTAAAAAATGATTTTTTCTATATGAAAAAGATCCTTTCTCTATAATGACTTCTTTTTCTTCTGCTTGTTTTGTAAAAAATTTTACTTTTTTAATTAAACTACCTATCTCTCCTAAAGCTGTCCCAGCATTCATAAAGACAGCTCCGCCTAATGTAGCAGGAATACCCGTAAAGACTTCCCAACCTGAAAGTCCAAATTTTTGAGCATGAGCGGTAAGAGTATTGAGACCCAAAGAAGCAGGCAAAACATAAACCTCTCCTGAACTTTTTGCGGACTTCAAATCTTCTAAATTAAAAGGGAAATTAATTTTTAAATAAGGGATATCAGAATGAATAGGTAAGATTTGATTAGCTCCCCAACCTAAAACACGATAATCAATTTCTTCTTTTAATAAAGTGGTTAAAACTTTTTTTAAGGCTACTTTACTTTGAACTTCAATAAGAGATCCCGTAGCTTTTAATTTCATCGTAGAGTAGGCTGATAAATCAACTTGATCTAAAAATAGAACGTCTTCTATGTTTAAAATTTTTACTAACTTATTTAATTTTAGCGATTGCATTTTTCACCCGCTGACTAATACTCCCAGCCCCTAATGTTAAAATAGTTACATCCTCATCTAGCTGTTTTTTAAAATAATCATAGCAATCTTCTAGGTCAAAAGATTTAGCTAACAAAGGATGTAATGTATTTATATCTTTAACTAATCTCTCGTGATTAACATCTGAAATATTTTTTTCTCCTGCTGAATAAATAGGTGTGATAAATAATTCATCAGCTTGATTAAAACAATGAAGAAAATCTTGCCAACAAGATTGTGTTCGACTGTAGCGATGAGGTTCAAAAATAACAACTAGTTTGTTATTTTTGATTTGACGAGCGGCTTTAAGCGTTGCCAATATTTCAGTTGGGTGATGAGCATAGTCATCAATAATTTCTAATTTATTTTTTTTATAAATTGTTTCAAATCTTCTCTTAACTCCTTTAAACTTTTGGATACCTTCCTGAATAGATGACCACGACAACCCAGACAAATAAGAGATCGCAATAGCGGCAAGAGCATTCATTACATTATGTTCTCCTGCAAGAAATATCTTAATTTCTCCTATTTTTTTTTGAAAAATATATAAATCAAAAGTTGTAAAATGCTGTTCAAATTTTAAATTCTTAGCAAAAAATTGAGCACTAGGATCTTGCAAAGAAAAGGTCACTAATGGTTTTTTTATATGAGGTCTAATTTGATTAATAAATTTATCATCCAGATTAACAACACAAGCCCCATAAAAAGGAACATTATTTGCAAATTGAGTAAAAGCCTGAATTAGATTTTTTTCATTTTGATAAAAATCTAAGTGATCTGTATCAATATTTGTAATAACAGAAAAAATAGGATTATAAAGTAAAAAAGTACCATCAGACTCATCTGCTTCTGCAATGAGAACATCACCTTTACCCACTTGAGCATGATTCCCTAAATTAGGGACAATACCTCCAATAATATGTGTAGGATCTTGCCCTGCTGAGTGAAAAATAGTAGCAACCAAACTAGTGGTTGTTGTTTTTCCATGAGTACCTGCTATAGCAATTCCTTTTTTTAGACGCATAAGCTCTGAAAGCATTTCAGCTCTTTTAAAAAGAGGAATATTTTTTTCTAAACAAATTCTAAATTCTGAATTTTCTTCTTTTATAGCAGAGCTATACACAACTAAATCGACGTTCCCTATATTTTCTTTTTTATGTCCTATAAAAATAGTCATACCTAACTTTTTTAATTTTTCTATATTGTAATTTTCTGCAATATCAGAGCCTGTGATGGTATGTCCTATATTCATAAGAATTTCAGCTATACCGCTCATTCCAATACCGCCAATTCCTATAAAATGTATTTTTCTAGATTGATACATACTTTTTAATTTCCTTTATAATAAGCATGGCACTATCTTCACTAACGTTCCTCTCATCTTGCTTTGCTAACTTTGCTTGTTGTATAAAATTTTTTAGTTCTCTGCAATCATTTTGCAATAATTCTGTAACTGAAGCGATATAAACGGGGAAACTTTCTTCTTTTTGAAATAACTGCGCATTTTTAGTTTGATGATCATCTGTGGCTTTTAAATAAGGAACTAACAGTACTGGTTTTTTAACATATCTTAATTCTGCCAAACTAGAAGCACCTGCTCTACAAAGAATGAATTGTGCCTTAGCATATTCTTGTTCAATATGCTCAATGTAAGCTACTGCCTCATATTGAATATTTTTTCCTATCTTTAAAGGAGGAATAAACGCGGGGCCTGTTTGATGCTTTATAAATAGAGGAACATCACTATCTTCTTCAATATATTTTAAAATAAGATTATTAATTTCCATGGCGCCTAAACTTCCACCAAAAACTAGCACATTAAATGTAGCTGAAGGACTAGACTCTAAATTTAAGAGTTTTTCTTTAATAGAACTTCGAATAGGGTTTCCTACAACTACTGGTACAATTTTTTTCATCCCTTGTGTTTGCTTAAAGTGAACAAAAACTTTCTTGGAAAATTTAGCAAGAATTTTATTAGTAAGACCCATCACTGAATTCTGTTCTAAAATAAAGACAGGAATTCTCAAAAAATAAGCCGCTAAACAAACAGGACCACAAACATAACCTCCTGACCCAAAAACAAAAAGAGGCTTTTTCTTAGATAAAATCGTAAACGCTTTTATAAAGGCGTTTATGTTCTTAAAAAAATTTATAATAAAGCTAAAAAAAAATTTAGAGCGTAAAGCAACTGCTGGCAAATAAAAAGTTTCTTGTGGTGGATACAATTTATAATCAAGAGGGCGCATTCCAGTTATGTAGAAAGGGTTATATGATATCTTTTCAAAAGCCTCACCCATGGCCAACGCCGCATTAATATGCCCTCCTGTCCCTCCTGCTACAAATGCTACATTTTTATTTTTCATGCACTATCTCTTTTTGCTTAGGATCTCTAAGTGCTGAAAAAACTAAACCTATTGCCATAAAGTTAGCTAATACTGAAGACCCACCATAACTAATAAAAGGAAGATTTAATCCTTTAGTTGGAAGGAGACTTAAAACAACTCCCATATTAAAAAAAGCCTGTAAACCAATGACAAAAATAACTGTTGTAATAAAAATTGTTCCTGTTATATTTTTTGCTAATAATGCCAATCGAAAACCGAAATAAATAAAAGATAAGAATAAAAGAATAACCAGAGCTACGCCTACAAAACCTAATTCTTCTGCTATCACACTAAAAATAAAATCATTATAGGCCTCTGGAAGATAAAAAAGTTTTTCATTACTATTTCCAATACCTTTTCCTAAAAAAGAACCATTCGCAAAAGCTAAAAATGATTGAATAATCTGAAACCCACTTTTTCTAGGATCTTTCCAAGGATCTAAAAAAGTTAAAAAACGATGCATCCGGTAAGGAGCTAAAAACATAAAAATCACTAGTGAGGATAAGCCTAATACTAAAAAACTATAAAAATATTTACGAGGAAAAGAACTAAAAAAACAAACAAATAAAAGAATCGCTAATGAGATAGAAAATGTTCCAAAGTCAGGTTGCAATAAAAGCAAAGTCAAAGGAATAAAAAAAACTAAAGAAAAAAGAATTTTTTTTCTGGTATTAAAGGTATTAAAATTCTGAAAATAGTTTAACGCTGGTAGAATAAAGGAGTATTTAATTAATTCTCCTGGTTGTAACATAATTCCTTTAAAGCCAATCCAACGATGAGAACCTTTTAATAAAACTCCCACTCCTGGAATAAAGGTTAGTAATAAAAGTAAAATAAAAAAATAATGAATAATTAATGCGTGTTTATACCAAAAAGAAAATTTACTTAAACTTAAGATGAAACCTAAGCCCAAACCTAACAAGCAATAAATAAGCTGTCGAATAAAAAAATAACTAGAACTACCGAAAGATTCTTTAGCATAGATATAGCTAGCAGAGTAAACCATAACTATGCCAACCAAAACAAGGATACTTAAAGTAATAAGAAAATATTTAACTTCTTTTTGAAAAGTCATCTAGATAGAATAAGCTAAAGTCCTAAAATAATATAGAGTCTTTTAGCTTTACCTATTCTAGATTTGAAAAACTAATTTTTTAAAGTAATTACCTCTTTCTTCGTAATCTCTAAAAATATCAGTGCTATCATTCCCTGGAGCCAAAAGAACAATATCTCCTGTACGAGATTTTTGATACGCCATTAAAACAGATTCATCAAAAGAACCAACTAAAAAAGTAGGGCAAACATCGCCTAAAGCCCTATTCATATTTTCTTTGGCCTCTCCAACTAAGATAAGGACTCTGACATATTTACGAAAAGCTTCCAAATAAGGGGAGTAATCTTGTCCAGTATCTTTTCCTCCCGCAATGAGAATAACTGGCTCTGCTACTGAATTAAGCATCTCTCCTAAAGACTTCATTACTTCACATTTTGAATTATTATAAAAGTAAACTCCGTTTCTCTCTGCTACAAACTCTAAGCGATGAGGGATTCCAGGAAATGCTTCGATAGTTTTTTGAATAGCCGTATCGGAACATTTTAAGACCTTACAAACAGTAATAGCTGCTAATAAATTCTCTCTATTTTGTGGTCCTAAAATTCTCATCTTACTTACTTTGAATTCAGAATGACAATGAACTCCTGAGTGAATTCTACGCTCATGGAAATGAGTTCCTTGTATTTCATTCATAACACCCATAGTGGCAAAAGACTTCCTAGAATACCAATAAACTTGGCAGGGAGCATTTCTTAATTGTGGGTGAGCAGAAAGACGATCAAAATTCACAATAAGAAAATCATTTTTATCTAAATTATTTAAAACTTTTATCTTAGTATCTAAATACTCATTATGCGATTTGAAGCGAGTTTCATTATACTTTTCACCGATACTAGTGAACACAACAACATGAGGATGAAAATTAGGAACTGATTGTGCTTGTTCAGCCGAAACTTCTACAATGACATAATCCAAAGTTTCTAAATTAGGTAAAAGATAAAGGTCAATAAATGGCTGTTCTGAAGAGCCTCCTACAAATATTTGTTTTCCATCTTGTCTTAAAGCATAACTAATCATGTGACTTGTAATACTTCTGCCAAAAGTTCCACAGACAGCGATAATAGGACGAGGACATAAAGCATATGCCAGAGAAAATTCACTAAAAACTTTTTTACCACGAGAGCGAGCTAATTCTAACTGAGGAAGCTTAGGGTCGACACCTAATGAATAAACAACAATATCTGCGTCTAAAAAATCCTCATCTTTATGCTCACCTAGCGTAAGCTCAGGCGTTGGTTCTATTTTTTTAATTTTTTTTACTTCTTTATTGAGATCAAAGATAGGTTTAATATCTGTTACACGCACCTCTGAATGAACTGAGTTAAAAAAATTAACTAAGGAAAAACCTGTTTTTCCCAGGCCCACAATAAGAACTTTTTTTGCTTTTAAATCTTGTAATTGCATTTCTTGCATATCAATAACTCCCTCTCTATCTCAGTTTCAAAGTTGCTAGTGCACATATGGCAAGTAAAATACTAATAATCCAAAATCTTACGATCACTTTAGGTTCAGGCCACCCCATAAGCTCAAAATGATGATGAATAGGTGCCATTCTGAATACTCTTTTTTTTCTAGTCTTAAAATAAAAAACTTGAATAATCACGGAAAGAGCTTCAATTACGAATACCCCTCCCATAAAGAAAAATAAAATCTCATTTTTACTAAGCACAGCAATAGTACCTAATGCACCTCCCAAAGAAAGAGAGCCTACATCCCCCATAAAGACTTGAGCGGGGTAAGAGTTATACCAAAGAAAACCTATTCCTGCGCCTATGATAGCCGCCGCAACTACCATGAGTTCACTTACTCCGTGAATAAAAGGGATATGTAAATAATTTGCAATTTCAGCATGACCAGCCGCATAAGAGAGAACTCCTAAGGTCATGGCACTGGTCATAATAGGCCCAATGGCTAAACCATCTAAACCGTCAGTAAGATTCACAGCATTACTAGATCCAACAATCACCAAAGCAATAAATAAAATATAAAACCAACCAAAGTCAAAAACTGCTTGTTTAAAAAAAGGGACGTAAAGTTTCGTATCCACAACATTAAATTGGATAAGTATATAGCCCGCACAAAGAGCTACAAAAAATTGCCAAAAAAGTTTTGAACGAGCTGAAACGCCTTTGCTATTTTTTTTTACAACTTTGGAATAATCATCCCACCAACCTAAAATCGTATAAGAAAGAGTAACACCTAAAGTAACTAACACAGGTAAAGAAAGAAAATTTCCTGTAATAAAAACTGCAATTAAAATACTTCCTAATATAAACAGTCCCCCTGAAGTGGGAGTTCCTGATTTTTTTTTGTGACTTTGAGGTCCATCTTCTCTTACATATTGACCAAATTGTAACTTTTTCATGAATTCTATAAATTTTTTACCCCATAGAATAGAAACCAAACAAGCCACTAAAAAAGCAATAAAAGAACGAACAGTGATGTACTTAAAAATATTAAAAAGAAAAATCTTTTGATACAGAGGATAGAGCAAATGATAAAGCATAAAACACCTTAAACAAAAAAATTGTATTTATGCTACCTATCATCTTTCTAGATGTCTAATGATCTTTCTAGTAATTTTTCTAGTTTTACAGAACGACTTGCTTTGAAAAAAAATTCTTTATACCTCTGGTGAAGGACATCCCAATCTTCTTTTATAAATTGATCGACTGTCTCATAGGAAAGGACTTTAGCCGCAAAGCCTTTAGCAAAAAAAGCAGAAAATCGACCTATGAAAACCACATGGTGAAACCCTAGATTTTTTATTTTATAACCTAATAACTCATGTTCTGCTGGACTGTGTTGTCCTAATTCATTCATATCTCCTACAACTATAAAGGTAGAATCTAAATTTCCAGATTTTGCGAGAACCCACTGCTTAAAGCCTTCTACGGAAACTAGCATAGAAGAAGGATTTGCATTATATGCATCCAAAAAATAAGCCTTTTCCTTTTGTTGTATAAAAAAAGATCTATTCTTAGAAGGTCTGTATAAGGCCATGGCTTGAGCTAAGTTCTCTGCTTGAGCAGGAAAAAGTGTTATAGCTAAAGCATAACTAACTGCCATATTAAAAAAATTATGCTCACCAATAAGAAAATTATTCTTAATCAGTATTTTCCTTCCTTGAAACTCCAACTCTGCATAGCTCCCTTGAAATTTAAATTGAAAAGAAGAGCGAATATCTTTAGAAATACTCAGACAATTTTTTTGGATGGGAAGATTTTTTAGATAATTATCCTCTAAATTTAAAATAAAAAAACCTTGATCTTGTGTATTTTGCATAATGCAATCATATAAAACTCTTTCCTCTTTAAAGACCCCTTTTTCATCACCAAAAAACTCTAAATGCTCTTTGCCAATATTGGTAATTAAACCACAATTAGGGTGAGCGATATCACAAAGTACTTTTAATTCCCCTGGATGATTACTACCCATTTCAATAATGGCATGAGTTATTTTTTTATTAATTTCAAAAATAGTTTTTGGAACACCAATATGATTATTAAAATTCTCTTTTGTATAAATAACCTGGTCTGGAGCGATGGAAGTTAAGAGAAAAGATAACATTTGTCTGGTGGTAGTTTTTCCATTAGAGCCCGCAATCCCAATAACTTTACGCTCTTTATTTTCGGCCAGCCATTGCAAAATATGCTGAGAAGCTAACTCCTGATAAAATAAAAGAGTATCTTTTACCCCTAAAAAATAAATATCCTGCTCTTTTAAAAATGGCTGTACTTTTGTAGAAAAATCACTTTGATTAAAAACAATAGCTGAAGGTTTTTTATCAATAATAGCAGGCAAAAAGTCTAAGGCATTAAAAAATTCACCTGCAAGAGCAACAAATAATTGTCCCTGCTTTAATTCTCGACTATCAGTGCAAACAGAAAACTCTCCCTTAGGAAATTTACCCTGCTTAAAAGTAATCTCTGAACATCTAGACCATAAATCAGATGAAACCATATTTTTTTCCTAATCCTTTTAAAATAAGCTCATCATTAAAAGGATGTTTTATGCCTTTAATCAGTTGATAATCTTCATGCCCTTTGCCTAAAACTAATAAAATATCACTGGATTTTAAATTAATGAAAGCCTTTTCTAATGCTTGTTTTCTTTCAACTATAACCTCTACTATGCCCGAATCAATTTCTGGCAACATACCTTTAACAATTTCTTTAATAATTTCCTGTGGATCTTCTCCTCGAGGGTTATCTGATGTCACATAAACTTTACTGGCATATTGTAATGCCACTTTTCCCATCAGTGCTCTTTTAGATTTATCTCTATCCCCTCCACAACCAAAAACAATATGAATATTAAAATCAGGAAAAGAAGATTTTACACCTTGGCAAATATTAGCAATCGCATCAGGAGTATGGGCAAAATCTACAATGGTTAGTTTTTCTCCTATCTTATTTATTTTAAAACGACCCGCTGGAGCATTTAATTTTTCTAAATCAACTACTTTTGCTTCTTTCCAAAGTTGTTTATTTAAAGACCATGCTAAATCTAAGTTTGCTTGATTATATTTTGCTTTAAAAAAGAGTGGGATGTCTTCTTTACTACAAAATAATTTTTCACTCTGCTGAATACTAGATGGAAATAATCCTAATAGCTTTTGATAGAGAAAAACTTCCTCATGTGGAATAAAAACTTTAGCGTCTTTAGCGAGATAAGAAAAAATTTTACATTTTGCTAAAAAATAATTTTCCATACTTTCATGGTAATCAAGATGGTCTTGTGAAAAATTTGTCCATGCTCCTTGAGAAAATTCTAAACCAAAAACTCTTTCTTGCTCTAAGGCATGACTACTTACTTCTAAAAAACAAACTTGATACGTGGAACAAATTTCATAAAATATTTTTCTTAATTCAATTAAAGGTGGGGTAGTCAAACTCTCTTTACGTAAAATCTGCGATATTGAGTAAACACCTAAAGTTCCCACTACCACTGCAGGATAACCCCACTGAGTCGCAATTTGCATAGCTAAATGTGCTGTAGTTGTCTTCCCATTAGAACCAGTAATACCTACAATTTTAAAATGAGCAGGAAGGGGATAAAAGAAATCCAGAAGAATCTTTTGAGCTTGTAAAAAAAATTCTTCTTTTAAAATAATATAATCTGAACTTAAATTCTCTATTTTTTTATTTAATATAAGTAATCCTACTTTATATTGAGAAAAAAAAGTGGCTTCTTTAGGTTGACTCCCCATGAAAAAAAACAATGCTGAATATGTGGTGGAATCCTGAATTTTCCAGTCTATTTGAGAAATTTCACCTTTATCTGAACATCTCTCTTCTACTATAAACGGGAGTAAAAGTTCTTTAACTTTTTTTTTATTCATAGATAGGTGGTTCATAATTTAATTCTACAACTAAATCAGCAGAGACATCTATCCCTTCTGCTACTGACTGTGACGTCACCATACCAAACCCTTTATGGCGTACTCTTAGGTTATGCTTTTTAGAAAGTTCTGTAGCACTTTTTTTGTCTAACCCTACAAAACGTGGAACTTGTGTTACTAAAAAATCTTTAGTCGCTGATTGCTTCATCTCTATAGGTCTTTCTTCTTTCAATCCTTTTTTAATCGAGGCCAGCTCTCCATAATCTCTATCCTTATATAGTAAATATTGAGAAATGTGTTTAAAAATAGGAGCGGCGGCTTGATTTCCATAGTAACCATTCTTTCTAGGATGATCCACATAAGCCAGAACCACAAATTTTTTCTCAACGTTCATGGGGAAACCCACAAAAACTGAAACATAACCATCATACCCTCCCGAGCCTGAAGGTTTTTGCGCCGTACTGGTTTTACCTGCAATGGTGAAATAAGGAATAATAGCATTAGGAGCTGTTCCTTCTTCTACAACTTTAACTAAAATTTTATTAATATCTTGAACTACTTTTGGTGCCATAATCTCTTTAGGATTTTCTCTAGGAAAACGACTTAAAACTTCTTCTGTATTTTCGGATTGTGAAAGAATAGTAGGTCTCACATACTTTCCACCATTAGCAAAAACTGCATAACTCGCTAACATTTGTAGTGCTGTAGTAGCAACTCCTTGACCAAAACTTATATTACTTAGACGAATAGGAATAACTTTGTCACTATTATCAAAAATTCCTTTGGATTCTCCTGGTATTTCTATCCCTGTTTTTTCACCAACTCTAAATTTTTGCAATGTTTTCTTAAGCCTTGGATATTTTAGATCGAATGCAATTTTAGTCACTCCAATATTAGAGCTATGTTTTAAAATATCTTCAACCGTCATCCATTCCCATTTTTTCTTCTCTTCTGCTTCACCAATAACATAATCAAAAATTCTAAACTGTCCTTTCTCGCAGTAATAACGACTTTGAGGTGTGGCAATATTATTTTCTAGTGCCGAAGCAATAGTTAAAGTTTTAAAGATAGATCCTGGTTCAAAAGGGTCGGTAATAAATGAAAGTTTTCTATCTTGTTCTCTCGATTTTTTTACTTCACTAGGATTGTATGTAGGATAATTTGCCATAGCTAAAATCTCGCCTGTTTCAGCGTCCATAACTCCCACTCCACCCTTATCTGCCTCATGATGCAAAACGGCTTCTTTTAAATATTTTTCCGCTAATCCTTGTAAATTTTTATCAATCGATAGATGAATATCCATTCCGTTTTCAGGAAAATTTTGAGTTTCATATTTAACTGGTCTGCCTTTGGCATCTCTAAAATATTTTTTAATAACTGGTTTACCTTTAAGTTCATTATTAAATTGATATTCCACTCCTGCTAAACCGCTATTATCAATTCCTACGAAACCTAACATCTGAGAAGACAACTCTTGATTGGGATAGAATCTACTAATTTCTGGTTCAACAAAAAGTCCTGAAATTTTTTTCATTTCATTTACTTGCTCTGTACTTAAACGAACTTGCCGATCAATCCAAGTAAACTTTTTCCTTTCGTTTAAAGCTTTTTTAAATTTCGTAAATTTTTCTGGTGTTAATGTTTTAGCTAATACTCGCAGTACCTCACTTTGATTTTCAATAAGTTTAGGCATGGAATAAAGATTATAGGTTCTAATATTGATGGCTAGCGGAGAGCCACTACGATCATAGATAATTCCTCTGTTAGGATAAACCACTTCTTTACGTAAATACTGACTTTCCGAATAAGCCACTAAATCTTTACTACGTAAAATTTGTAAGAAAAAAGCTTTTCCTAACACCCCTAAAAAAAGGAGTCCAAAAATAAAAAATGTAAAAATAATTCTAGCTTTAATTTTTCTTTGCATATTTATCACCTAGGGAATCACAATAATTTGTTCTTGATTAGGAGATTTAAGATCATTTTTCTCTGCAATCTCTCTTAAATTTTTTACTGACATTAAACGCGCTTTTTTAGCTCTCAACTCTTTTCCTAAAATTTTTTCTTCATGAATTTTAGATTCTAAATTATTTTGTTTATAATCTTGCTCTACTCCTTTCATACGAAAAAGCACAAAAAAGACCCCTAGCGCTGTAAAAATCATAAGAAAAGGTAAACCACGACTACTAAAAAAAATATGAGATACCTTAATGAACGTGGGCTTCAGCCACTTTTTGAAAAACTTCATATTTCCATCCTTGGAAACTAATTAACTTTTTTTATAACTCTTAGCTTAGCACTTCTTGCCCTATTATTGTTTAAAATTTCTTGCTCTGTAGGAATTATAGGTTTCTTAGTTAATATCTCAACTTCTTCTGAGAATAAACTTTTAAGATTTTTAAAGCCTTGTTTTACAATCCGATCTTCCAACGAATGAAAACTAATAATAGCAAGTTTTCCCTCTGGAGCTAACATTTCAAATAACTTAGGAATGCTTTTTTCTAAGACATCTAATTCTTCATTAACAGCGATACGTAAGGCCTGAAAAGTTCTGGTTGCAGGGTGCGTACCCCTATGACGATCTTTTTCTGGATAGGAATGAAAAACTAAGTTTTCTAGATCTTTTGTCGTTTTAAAAGGCAATTTTTTCCTCTGATTGACAATATTTCTAGCAATTTTTTTGGCATATCGTTCTTCACCATAAATATATAAAATACGGGTTAACTCCTCTTCATCAGCACCATTCACTAAATCTGCGGCGGTTATTTTATCTTTTGATTGATTCATGCGCATATCCAAAAGTCCTTCTTGTCTAAAAGAAAAACCTCTTTGGGCAGAATCAAAATGATGAGAAGACACACCTAAATCACACAAAATACCAGCAAATCCACCTTTTTCTTTCACTTGCGGAAAATTATTAAGGGAAGAAAAAGAAAAATCTAAAAAATTCATATGAAGAAGAGAAAGATGACTTGTAAGATTTTTTTCTGCTATAAGTTTCTGACCATTTTGGTAAGCTTCATTATCTTGATCAACAGCAATAACATGACTTTTAGGAAATTTCTGCAAAAGTGCTAAACTATGTCCACCTGCACCAAAAGTCATATCAGCAAAATAACAGATTTCATTTAAAGAAGAAGGGGTCAAAAAATCTAAACATTCATCTTTTAAAACAGATAAATGCGGGTTGTATTCCATTCGATTTTAAAATTAAATATAATTTACAAGGTTGATTGAATCACCCATGGATTTAGATTTCTTTCTCATATAGCTACTACCTTCATTTCTTTCTGCATCCTCTTTACAAGAGATGCAAAGCTCAGCTGTTGGTCGTGCTAAAAGTCTTTCAAACTTAATAGGCTCTTCGCATTCTTCACATAAGCCATAAGTTTTTTCCGCAACTCGCTCTAAAGCTTTCTGCACTTTACGAGCATAAAATACTTCTCTATTTTTAAAACGCAGTTGAGAAGCCGCTGAAAAGTCAGCATTGGCTTGATCTACTTGATCACTACGATCTTCTGTTTGAATATTAAATTCATCTACTTTTAACGATTGGCTTGTCATCAACTTTATTTTTTCTGCTTCTAATTTTTCCACCAAAGTATCAAATTCTTTTTTTGTTAATCCCGTGGCTTTTTTTGCCATAAAAATTCTCTCCCTGAAAAAAATTAATGGAATCTACCCTTTATGTTAAGCAAGACTTGCTTACTGACAAGCTTTAATGTTTCAAAAACTCCTTCCCCCTTGATTGCCACAGCCTCTATCTCTGGTAATTTGCGAGTATTTAAGCGAGCACTTAGATCTTCTAAAGAAGAAACATTTGGGGCATCACGCTTATTCCACTGAATCACCATAGGAATTTTTGAAATATCGTAACCTTGCTCTTTTAAATTTTGTTCTAGATCCTGCATAAGTTTTAAATTTTCTTCAAACCTTTCTAATTGAGAATCCACCACAAAAATAATGCCATCTACTCCTCTCAAAAGAAGCTTACGTGTTGCCTCATAAAAAGATTGGCCTGGAACTGTGTAGAGATGAAATCTAGTTTTAAAACCGCGAATTTCTCCTAAATCCAAAGGAAGGAAATCAAAAAAAAGTGTGCGCTCTTGTTCTGTGTTTAAAGAAACCATCTTACCTTTTATTGCACCACTGGTTTTTTCATAGACATACTTAATGTTTGTTGTCTTACCACCCAAAGCAGGACCGTAATATACAATCTTGCAATTGATCTCTCGTGTTTGATAATTAACAAACGACATTTTTATTTAACCTCAAATGAGTTATCGAGCTTTATCGGCCATTTCACAAGCAGGTGTCAAGGCCCAAATTTAAAAAAAATAATTTACAAGAAAATTTGATTAGAATAAATCCCTAATCGTGACAGAAAATAAAAGTATTAAAAAAAAATTATAGAGATCTTTTGTTTTCTAACGCTTTAGTAATGGTAAGAGGATCAAGATACTCCAGCATACTTCCCACAGGCACGCCAAATCCAATACGATCTACGTTGACTTCCAAACCCACTAGATCACGCAGATAAGAAGAAGTAGCATCTCCTTCGACTGAAGGATTAATGGCCACTACAATTTCTTTAATTTGATTTTTTTTAATTCGCTCTACTAATTCAGCTATATGTAAATCTTTTGGACCAATTCCAGCCAAAGGATTAAGAACACCACCTAAAATATGAAAGAGCCCTTTGAAATGGCCGCTATTTTCAATGGCTATGGCATCACTCACAGTTTCTACTACACAAAGCATTTTAGTTTGTTTTCTTTCTTCATTTTGACAAATAAGACATAAATCTTCTTCCGAAAAAAAATAACATTCCTTGCACGCCTTTAAATCTTTCAAGTGGAGAATAGAGAGAGCAAATGTTTCTAAATCCTCTGGCTTCCATTTAGACAAAAAAAGGCTATACCTAGTAGCTGTTTTTTCTCCTACCCCTGGCAAACGACCTAGCTGATAAATAGTTTCTAAAAGTTTTTTAGGCAGTCCTAACATTAAAATAAACCTGGGATATTAAATCCACCTGTAATTTTAGACATGGCACCTGATACCATATCTTGCGATTCCTTCACCGCTTGATTGACGGCAGTCTTAACTAGTTCTTGTAACATTTCTACGTCATCAGGATCAACACACTCACGATTAATAATAAGCTCTAAAATTTCTTGCTTGCCATTCACTTTAACCTTTACCATGCCTCCTCCTGAAGTTGCTTCAATTTCTCTCTTAGCAAGTTCATTTTGCAAGGTCGAAAGCTTAGATTGCATTTGTTTAGCTTGTTTCAAAACATTATTCATATTAGTCATAAATATTCCTCACTCGTTAAAAATAATTTCTTCTACTTTAGCATCAAAGAGTGATTCTAAATCTTTAAGTCTAGGATGATTTAAAATTTCCTCTTTAATTTTTCCTTGTTCTTTTTGAATTTTCATTTTATCCATTTCTACTTTACTTTGAAAACCTATCTTTTGTTTTTCTTCGTCTGATAAATAAATTATTTTCAGCTTTACTTTGGGAGATTCTAGATTAAAAAAGTGTGCTAATTTATCAGAAATTTTTTGTCGAGAATCACCTTCCTGTAAATATTCAAAAAAAAGCTTAGATTCTTTAGTAAAGGCGACTTCCACAGCAACACCTTGCTCAGAAAAAAGAGGATTCCCAATGACATTACCTTGCTCTAAATGAGAGGCAAGAAGAGGAGAATCATTATTTAAAAAATTTAAAAAATCTGGCCAATTTTTTTGAGGAGAGGACAGCAAATTTGCAGTAGGAGTTATTTCTTCTATGTTTTTAGACTTTTTTTTTACTTCTTCACCCAAAAACTCTCTTCTTAATGAAATTTTTTGTAAAACAATTTCTGTAACTTTTTCAGGATCTAAAGAGCGTATAGACCATTCTAAGTCTTTTGCTAATGTTTCATAAATCCAAAAAATTTCTGCTGATGATATGTCTTTAAGTTCTTCTTTATTTTTTAATTTATCTAATCCCTGAATCATTTCAAATAATTCATCCAAAAGGGCTAGCGCAATGTTTTTAATTTCGACATTCTCTTGTAACATTTGACGATAGACTTCTGAAGAAGCTTTGGTATTTCCCATCAAAAGAGCTTTAAGTAAGTCTTGAATAGCTTGCGTTTTGGCAATTCCTAAAGCGACAACTAAAGCCTCTTCCGTTATTTTATTTTCTACACAAAAACTTAAAACTTGATCTAATAATGAAAGAGAATCTCTTACAGAACCTTTACCTTGATTAGCTAGACGCTTAAGAATATCTTTCTGAGCTAAAATAATATTTTCTTTGTCGCAAATTATTTGCAAATGTTCTGTTAATTCTTGCAAAGAAATATGTCTAAAATCAAAACGCTGACAGCGAGACAAAATAGTACTGGGAAGTTTTTCCGCTTCCGTGGTAGCTAAAATAAAAACCACATGAGCAGGAGGTTCTTCTAATGTTTTAAGAATCGCATTGAAGGCACTATTTGATAACATATGCACTTCATCAATAATATAAATTTTATATTTGCCTGTAGCGGGTAGGTATTGAACATTGTCTACAATTTGCCGAATATTTTCGACACTGTTATTAGAAGCCCCATCCATTTCCATGACATCCACTGATGAATCTCTCTCCACATCCAAACAAGATTCACATTTAAGACAAGGATTGGCATCTAGACCTTGTTTTTCGCAACGCAAAGCTTTGGCTAGCAGTCTTGCAACCGAAGTTTTTCCAACTCCTCTAGTACCAGTCATTAAATAGGCATGAGCTACTTTTTTATTAAGCAGAGCATTTTGAATAGAAGTTGTAATATGAGTTTGCCCCACTACTTCTTCAAAACGTTTAGGGCGCCACTTTCGGGCTAAAACTTGATATGCCATTTTGATTAAACCAAAATCAATAGGTTATAGAAAAACAGCGGCCTTAAACAGCTAACACAAGACCAGTTACTTACCGTTGCTTCGTTCCCGACCTAGCGGAGTTTGCAACTTAAGCCTTTGTCTGGAGTTAAAGCCGCCAAACGCATACTACTTTTATGCACTCAAACAGTCAAAAAAAGCCGCGATATATAACTCTTGCGCTAGGTCATTTCAAAATTTTTATGCTATAGAGTGATTACAAATTTAAGGGGGCCCTCTATGAAAACAAACAGTGATTCTTTCCATTTAAAAGTTGGTTTAGCGGAAATGCTCCGAGGTGGCGTTATTATGGATGTTATCAATGCTGAACAAGCAAAAATTGCAGAAGCGGCAGGGGCTGTAGCTGTTATGGCACTCGAGCGAGTTCCTTCTGATATTCGTGCGCAAGGAGGAGTTGCTCGTATGTCACCTCCAGAACTCGTAGAAGAAATAAAAAGATCCGTCACCATTCCTGTTATGGCTAAATGTCGTATTGGTCATTTTACCGAAGCACAAATTTTAGAAGCTATTGGTGTAGATTTTATTGATGAAAGTGAAGTTTTAACTCCTGCAGATAATGCTTATCATATTGATAAGAAAAAATTTAAAATGCCTTTTGTCTGTGGTGCCACTAATTTAGGAGAAGCTCTACGCCGTATTGGTGAAGGAGCCGCCATGATTCGCACCAAAGGTGAACCAGGGACTGGAAATATTGTAGAGGGTGTTCGTCACTTAAGAGAAATTAACCAAGAGATCAGAAGAATTTGTCATATGCCAGAAGCTGAGCTGATGACTGAAGCAAAAAGAATTAATGCTCCTTATGATCTGGTTTGTTTAGTGCGTGAAAAAGGAAAACTTCCCGTTCCTAATTTTGCGGCAGGTGGAATTGCAACTCCTGCTGATGCGGCCCTTGTTATGCAACTAGGAGCAGAAGCAGTTTTTGTAGGATCAGGAATTTTTAAATCACAAAGTCCTGAAAAATTTGCTCGTGCTATTGTTAAAGCTACCGCTCGTTTTAATGATGCTGGGACTCTTTTAGAAGTTTCACGAGGACTGGATTCTCCTATGAAAGGAATTGAAATGAGTCGTATTACTCCTCAAGATCAAATGGCCAATAGAGGTTGGTAGTGAATATTGGAATTTTGAGTTTACAAGGATGTGTTGAACCCCATATCCCTCACCTAAAAGCATTAGGCGCAAATCCTATTCTTATTAAGCATTCTAGGGATTTTGAAAATCTACAGGGGCTTATTCTCCCTGGGGGGGAAAGTACCACTATGCTTAAACTTTTAGACGTTTTTTCTATGGAAAAAGACTTTCTCAAAGCTTGTGAAAAAATTCCTGTGTGGGGAATCTGCGCTGGATCTATCCTGATGGCACAAAAAATTGAAGGAAGCTCGCAAAAATGTTTTGGACTTCTGCCTATAACTATTAAAAGAAATGCTTACGGCTCACAACTAGATAGTTTTGAAACCAGTATTCTAAATTATAATGTTTCTTTTATTCGTGCTCCTATTATTACAGATTGCTCTCCTCAAGTAGAAGTTTTAGCTCATATAGAAAAAAATCCTGTCTGGATTATCCAAGGAAAAAATATGGCCTGTACTTTTCACAGCGAACTTAATACAAATTACCCTTCACCCATGCATGAAAAATTTTTAAGCCTATGTCAGAAATAAAAAACTTATCAGGAATTCCTCTTACTCTTTCGGATACTCTTTTACAGCGTTTTCAAAAAATGCCTAAGGCTGAAATTCATGTACATTTAGAAGGAGCTACTTCCCCTGAAACTTTTTGGAATATTGCTAAGAAAAATAATAAAAAACTACCTGTAAAAACTTTAGAAGAATGGAAATCTTTTTTCACTTTCAAAGATTTTAATCATTTCATCGATGTTTATAAAGCGGCCGTTGCAAACCTCAGTACTCCCGAAGATTACTATACTCTTTTAATGGATTTTATAAAATCTCAGGCTGAGCAAAATATTATTGTGACAGAAGCTTTTATAAGCCTTTCTCTCATTCCTAAAATGCAACATAACCTTTTTTTGAAAGCTTTAAAAAATGCCTTAGAAGAAGGTTGTTCTAAATATCATGTATCCGTAAATCTTATTGGTGATATTGCACGAGAAATGCCTGAAACTCAAAATGATGTTTTAAATTTAACTTTAGAAGGTTACAAACAAGGTGTCTTCATAGGACTAGGTTTGGGTGGAATAGAAAGTGGTTTTCCTCCAAAGCTTTTTACAACTTCTTATCAAAAAGCGTTTAATGAAGGTCTTAAGCTTTTTTCTCATGCAGGAGAAACTACGGGTGCTCAAACTATTTTAGATTCTGTAGATTTGTTAAATGTAACACGCATTGGTCATGGCATTCATATTTTACAAGACAAAAATATTTTAAAACAAATGAAAGATAAAAAAATTGTTTTTGAAGTTTGTCCTCAAAGTAATTACGCCACGGGCGTGGTCAAAAAAGGAGAAAACCATCCTTTGCGCCAAATGGTGGATGCTGGACTTCTTTGTACTGTAAACTCAGATGATCCTGCGATGTTCTCTACAACTTTAGCTCATGAGTATGCTCTGCTTATGTCGCAAGGATTTACTTGGGAAGAATTGTGGCAACTTAATATGAATACGCTACACGCATCTTCTCTTACGCCACAAGAGAAAAAAAAATATCAATTAAGTTTTGAAGCTCAGATACCTAAAATCTGAATTAGATGGCGGAGAACATGGGATTCGAACCCACGAATGGATTGCTCCATTACACGCTTTCCAAGCGTGCGCCATCAACCACTCGGCCAATTCTCCGCTTAAGTTTTATTTCTAGTAACACTAGCATAAGAGTTAGTAAAGAATTTTGCTATATCCCAATGGCATAAGCATAGTGCAAATACCCAATAGATTTTTGATATTCTACTTGCTCTTCAATAAAGCGAGACTCTGATTCTGCTGTGGATTCTTCTCGAATATTAACTGTTACCAAATCACTATCACCCATTTGCAAACGTCTATTTTCTGCTGATTCTAGTGTTTTATTTAAGTCTAATTCCTGCTTAGCCAGTAGCTGTCTTTCGTAAGCCATTTTTAAACTGAGTAGAGCATTTTGCTGTTTTACTTTTAACTGTTCTTGCACCAACTGCCACTCATAATAAATTTTATCTGCTTGAAACTTAAGTGAGTTGTGCTGGCCTTGAGCTTCACGATTTTGTAAGGGAATACTAAAAACTATGGATGTTTTAAATTCATCACGAGAAACATTACTACGAGCTTCACCTAAACTACGGTTATACTCACTCTTTACATCTAATTGCGGTAAAATCTGATTCTTCGCTAAATCTTTTTCTATTTTAATTTTTTCTAATAAATTTTCGTTTTTCTTAACTAAAGGATGTTCTGCTATAGGAAAATTTTTAGCTGTTATTTCATTTAAAATATCTTGGTATTTTTTAACTTCTAAATTGAGAGGAGCATCTTTAGGCTCAATTAACTTAGGCTGACCTTGCTCATCTCTTGAAAATAAAGAAAGAATAAGTGCGGCTCTAGTTACTTCTTGTTCAGCACTCACTAAATAACTTTTTCTCTTTAAAATAAGACGGTCATTATCTAATTTTAAGATACCTGAAACATCTCCATTCTTAAAACGACTAGCCAAATTGTCTTCTCTTTTAAGAGCATTACTGAGTAATGACTCATAGACTTTATACTTTAAACAAGCTTTAACCCAGTTCCAATAAGCCACAGTTCCTTCTAATAAAACTTGTAACTTTTGAGATTTTAATTCTTGCTGTGTTTTTGCTACTTCAATTTTAGACTTCTTAAGATGCATCCTTTCTTTATCGATCCAAAAGTTTTTAAGCAAGGGCATCTTAACTTGCGCTAACCACTCCCCATCTTGAAAAGTTTTTCGCTCTCCTTCATAACTGGGGAAATATCCTGCTCCTTTAGAAAAACCTGTTTCCCAAGACAAGCCCATAAGCTTTGTTTTTCCACCAAAAGTAGTACTTAATACTTCTTGATCTCCTAATGTTCTCTCTTTAAAACCTGCTTGTGCTGAAAAGTTAATATCAAAATTTCCTTCTGCTGAAATGACTTGAGCTTGAGCGGATTCTAATTCTTTAAGGTTAGATAAAATAAGAGGATAATGTAAGTCGATAGATCTTTCGATTTCGCTTAAGCTCAAAGAAGCTAAACTTGATAAGCTATAAAAAGAAAAAAGACAGGTTAAAATAACACGTCTCATATTATTTTTTCTCTGCTATATTATTTTTTTTTGAAGGCAGTGGAGGAAAACCATTAAGTTGTCTCCATATTTCATAAGCCAAGCTAACTCTATTAAGAATAATCCAACCATTAACTCTGACTCCTTGTCTTAAAATAGAATAGCTAGGCCAGAGTTTTTCATCTTCAGGTGTAATCAGAATACGAAATTTTCCTTCTCCATTATCAATAGGATCTATAAAAAAAACTTGAGCTGAAAATGTTCCCACTGATAAATTAGGCCAGCCACTAAATTGAAAAGATGGCCAACCTTCAAATTGCAAGCGAACTTTATCACCTTCACGAATAAGTGGAATGTCATTTCCATCTACATAAAGTTCTACAATGCGAGAAGTAGTTTCTGGTACTAAGGTAGCAAGCCTTTCTCCTGATTTAACTAAAGGAGCAACAGAACCAGCCATGCGTTTTGTAATAATTCCATCTCTGGGAGCTAAAATTTTTTGTCTAGATTGACGAGCTAATTTTGTGTCAATACTTGTCAGCTCTGCACTAGATTTAGCTTCTTCTGCTAAATACTTGGTATATTCTAAATTCGCTTGTTCATAATTTTTTCTAGAACTAAGCCCCTCTTCAAAAAGTTTTTTTTGCCTACCAACATTTATAAAGGAAGTTTCTACGCCAAGTCTGTTAGCTTGAATTTTTCTTAAAATAGCTTCTCGCTCTGTTTGTAATCTCTTTAAAAAATCAGGATCATTATCATAAATCTCTACAATAGGGTCACCTTCTTTAATAGAAGAGCCTTCTTG
>JAGOVR010000010.1 GCA_018060635.1 Bacteriovoracaceae bacterium | reverse complement strand
GTCCATCGCTGTGCTGTGGATCTTAACCGCGAAGAAAATATGAGTGTTTTATGGTGGGAGAAAAACACGCAAGGAATTACGCTTACAACTCAAAAACCTGATGATCTCTTTAAACAGAAATGTTTAGAAACATACTACAGGCCTTATTATAAAAAACTGCAAGAAATAGCCCACGAGTTTCAAGAGGCAAAACCTTTTCCTGCTATTGATTTGCATAGTATGCCTTCCAAACCCACCGCCTATCATTTACAACAAACCCCCCATCAAGCTCAAGAACGCCCTGACTTTTGCCTATCAGATATTGAAGGAACATCTTGCTCTCCTTCCTATATCCATTTTATTGCTGAACACTTAAAATCTTACGCTTATAACGTTTCCATCAATAATCCCTACAAAGGGGGAAACGTGACCCTTACAATGAAAAAAATGCAGTGGCAATCCTGTCAAATTGAAATCAAGCGTAGTTTATATATGGATGAAAAGAAAAAAGAATTACAATTTAATACTCAAACTATAGAACTTAAAAATCATCTCACGGAACTTTTTTTAAAACTCTTTCTCTAATTATTTTTGATTAGCACCTTTAGCTTTTTTTAGTAAATATTGCATACGAGCCTCATCTGATAATTTTCCTAGATCTATTTCCGCTTCTTTTTCTTGATGACGTAACATTTGTTGTCGTTCTCTTTCTTCTTCTTCTTTTATGAGTCTTTTAAGTCTCATTTCTGCTTGTTCTTTTATTTTAGATTCTTCCGAGGAAAGACTGCTTCCATAACGGTTATAAGCATAAGCATAGAGTGGCTCTAAAAAATAAAGATTTCCTTTGCCCTTCTCCAAGGTACGGATCATCTCTTTCAGTAAAGTATCTTTTTGTAAATTATGTGACCAAGCAGAAAATAAGTAATAAAATCCCAAAAAACTTTCCTGATCGTCCCTGCTTAATGTTTTAAACTCTGCAAACAAACGATCCGCATCTCCTTCCCCTTCTTCCTTATACTCAATTTCATTTAACCATTTTTTTCCCATGGCTTGCGATAACGGATGATTCCATAAGGTTAAATGATACGAATAAAGCATCCCTTTTTTAAAAAAAGTAACTTTGAGCACTTTTTTATCTTCTTTTAATTCTAAAATATTAATCCCTACTTGCCTTTCTTTAGAAAAGTAAAAACCATAGGAGGGAGGAGAGAAATAATCTGCCCTTAAACTTAAAATATAAAGACCATACAACAGATCAACATAGTCTTCTGGCGTTTCTTGCAACGAAAGATCGTAGAGATCCGAAAAAATCTCAGAGCTATTTTTTTGATAAATAAGGCGTTTTAAAAAAGGAATTTGCAGTATTTTTTGTGTAGGAACTTGAAATTTAAAAGGAACAACTTCTAACATTTTAAGTGTTATAATAGCTTGATTATTTTCATCAACAAAATTAAGTCCCACATGAGGATGTCTAGCACCTTCTTCAATGAAAGGCAGAGCAACTCCTGGTAGATTTTTTAAAGGGAGCGGTATTTCAAAGTTTTCTAAATGAAAAGATTTCCAATCCAAAGCAGAAAATTGGTTTTTAAGAGTCCATTCTAAAGGGCTGACAGGGGATAACCATTTTTTTTGAGTCTTTTCCCATCGATACCAAGAGTAATCTTTTCCTTTTTTAACAATAGATGAATAAAAAATATGCGGGGAAACCAGAAAATAAATTCCCAGCAGAGATACCCCTAAAATCAGGGTAAAAATAAGCATAATTTTTTTCATAATCCCCCTTCGGCTAAAAAAGAAGGGAACATAAATTCAATAGATTACAAGAAAGGTTATAAATTTAAATGTTTTTTGAAATTCTACCGATAGAGAATAAAAGGGACTCATTCCTTTTGGAAAGACTAATGGTGAGTATAAATATATGAAAATATCTCTCTTGTTTTTAATGATTTTTTTAATCACTGCCTGTGATCCCCAAAGAAGCCGTAGTGGTAAGGGGGCGGCTAAAAGTAGCCAAGAAGGGATTCAAAATGGAGATAATGACGATACTCCTGCTCCTGTAGGCGAAGAAGGTTGGGAGCATTGTGATTCCTCTAAATATAATAATCGTGCGACAGCCATCGGACGAGTAGAAGCCATGTGCCAAAACTCTCTCTTTAAAAACACTTTTCGTTTTAAAATGACTGTGGCCCATGCAGAAAATGATCGAATTTGTTTTATAGCCTCCTATCGCAATGCTCAGGGTAAATCTAGTTACCTCATTCCTAAAAGCGAACTAGCTAGTGGTACTTATTGCTACAGTGTAACCGCAGGACAAACGCTTACGATTGCTTTTAATATTGACCCTGTTTTTAGTGGAAGATTACCTAATGAAGTTTTTGTTATGACTAGTTATGCCTCTACTTTTTATCGCTCTTGCATGGATGCCCTGCCTCTTTATTTTAGTGGTGGCATTAACTTATGTTCTTACACCAGTCCTATGACAGGACTACGTATAGTTAATAATTCAACCTATAATTCTGTCCAAAATAGTTGTGCCCGTAGTTGCGCTTCTATTCCCTATACTTACTCCTGTTCTCAATACCCTTATAACAATCTTCCAACCTGTTGTAGCCAAATGGGATCTGTTATTCAAAATTTTATATGCACCGATTTTGATCAAAATTTCACAACTCATTTTTTCCGAGCAGATTTTAGCTATAACTAAGGAAAAAAATACCCTCTATAGCTAAGTATTTTTATGCTCTAAAATTCTTCTATGGATCACCACAAAACATCTCCTGATTTGGAGCATTTTCTTTTTTTTGCAAGACAAGGGCATTACCCTTTATTTTTCTCTGAATGGATTCAGAGCTCTTTAAGCCATGCCCCTCAAGGAATTCATCTGCATGAAGCTAGAACTTGTGTAGAGCATATTTTTTTAAAACTAGAAAAACATAGACCATGGGAAAAAAAGAAAATTTATCTCATGTCTTTACCTGAACCTGAACTCAAAATATTTATTAGATCTTTTTTTCGTTTGGTGGAATCCAGTCTTTTGCACAAAGATATGCCTCTGCATTGAAACAAGGGTGACTTTTGGATTAAATCCAAGTTATAAAAAGACATGGGTTTTCTTTATATGTTTCCAGATTCACTAGACTTTCCAAATCACGTATTTGTGACAAAAGAAAAATATGGAACTCAAGTGATTCTTAAAACACTGGGACTTCCCTTTCTCTTCTGGGGTTACCTCATAACTTTTCTGGTGATTTTAAGTTTTTTAGGTTTGGCAGTCTACAAACCATTTCTAAAACTTCTAAGCTATCCAGATCCACTTAATTATCTTCTCGTAGTGGCCACTGCCTTGGTTTTTATTTTAGTTCCCTTAATAACTGTTATGCTTTTTTTCTACGAAAAATCCCTTTTAAGACAAAGTAAAACACTCACTATTACCCATAAAATAGCTGGAATAAAAATCCGTCAGAAAAAACATGAGATTAAGCATTTTTTCATACGTCACTTTATGGACTCACCTAATCTTGCTCGTATGCAAAATAACCCAGATTTAAAATCTTACGAAAATAGAGGTTATTTTGAACTTATGCTTGAAACGGAGCAAGGAATGTTTTTAGTCGATCGTCATTCCAGTCGTAGGGACTTAGAAAAGCTTCTAAGCTTGTTGGATTTAGGGCTATGATTTTTAAAACGCCTCTTGTGCGTGGTTTTTTTATCAAGCGTTACAAGCGTTTTTTTGCAGATATTAGACTGGAAGATGGTCGTGTTGTTGTGGCCCATGTTCCCAATACAGGAAGTATGCTCAGTTGCTTAGAAGATAATATTCCCTGTGCACTCTCTTTTGACCCCAACCCTAAAAGAAAACTCTCCTATACTTTAGAGATGACCTTTAATGGCGTAACTTGGATTGGACTTAATACTTTAAAAACAAATTACTTGGTGGAAGAAGCTTTGCAAAATGCTGTTATCAGTGAGTGCCAAGGCTATTCTAAAATTTTAAGAGAACAAACAATTGGTGATTCCCGCTTAGATTTTTTACTGAGTCAGCATCCTTCGAGAAAAGATCTGTATCTCGAAGTAAAAAACGTCACTTTAAAAGAAAATAATGTGGCCTTATTCCCTGATGCCGTCTCCACCAGAGGACACAAGCATCTTAAAGAACTTATGAATATCAAAAAATCTTCCTGTGATAGTGCCCTGCTTTTTGTTATACAGAGAGAAGATACGGCTTTGTTTTCGCCTGCTCAAAAAATTGACCCTTTTTATACTGAATTATTCTATAGTGCCCAAGCTATGGGAGTCCTCATCTTGGCCTATAGCTGTCAGGTGTCCCCTCAGGAGATAAAAATATACCAATCCATACCTATAAATTAGAAAAACGCATCGTGTTATTTTTATATCTTGCATCTTAAATTAATCTTTTTATTCTTATCCTAATCTCATTTTTTCCTAAAATGCCTTGCTAGAAATATTTTTTAAATGTTTTAAAATAAAAATCTTACATCTGACTTCACTTTTAATATAAAAAATTAATGCATATTAACTTATTTTTATAGTTGACTAAGGTAAGTCTTGGTTATTAGTATCTTAGCAATTGTTATTTTTGAGTTATTTTTAAATCGATAATATCGAAACTGTGAATTGTGCGCAGTTTTTTAATGTTTAATAAGGAGGATCAAAATGAAAAAGTGGAAAGTATTGGGATTCGCATCCCTAATGTCTCTTGCGGCCGTTGCTGACGGTCCCAAGCTGACAGGTATGGTTACTAAGCAGATTTCTTGGAGTGATGAAGATGAAGACATGAATCACTCAAGCTTTTCTGGTTCTGGAGACCCTGCTGGTTTTGCAACTTGGATTAATCTAAGTGGAACAGCTGGAACAAAAACTCTAGATGTTGGTTATGGTCTTGAACTTGGAACTGAATCAACTCCTGTTGGTTCTGCAAGCAGAAGTGGTTTGATTACTCGTCAAGTTTACGTAACTCTTGGTACAGCTAACGCAGGAACATTCACTGTTGGACAAAAATGGTTATTCTCTGCCGCTCGCCTTCTTGCTATTGATCCATTCAATAACAGTGGTGCAAGAGCTAATGCTAATAACAATGTAACTCAATGGGCTGGTTTTGATATGCTTCAATCAGGTATCTTTACTGCTGATGGAATCGAAGGTTTTGGTTTAGCTCATCGTGCTATCCAAGAACAAGTTTCTTATACAACTAAGAAATTTGGTGGATTCCAGTTTGACCTTGCCCTTGATAGAAATGGTGGAACTAGTTTAGCTGAAAAAACAGCTCTAAACACTCCTAACACTGGTAACGTTACTGCTTATACAGGAACTGTGGCTTTTGATCACAAATTCTCTGGTGGATCTAAACTTGGATTAACTGGTGTTTTTGGTCAACAAGATCAAGTTGGTGTAAATGCTGACAACACAACTCGTTACTGGACTGCAGCGGCTAACCTTGGAATCCAAAGCTGGAATTTCGCAGTTGGCTTTAGCAATAAAGATCGTGATGTTGGTACAGCTCTTGAAGATTCACACGAAGGTACGTTCGTAGCGGCTAGCTATAACTACAATGAGTGGACTCTTGCGGCTACTTACAATGCATTATCTGTACAAGATGATACAAACAAAGGTAGAGCGCTTGAAACTTCAGGTTCTTACAGCTTACTTAACTTAGGAGCTATCTATGCTCTTAACCAAAATGTTAGCTTAACTGGTGCTCTTCAAGTAGCAAGTGCTAGCTTGGATGGAACTGGTGTTGACATTAGTGTTGGAACAACTGGTGCTCAAAAAGAAAACGATGTTACTTCAGTACTTGCTGGTGTAACTGTTAAATTCTAATTTTAAAACGAAAGTTTAAAATAAGAGAAGGGCCAGAGAAATCTGGCCCTTTTTTTTTATGAAAATGTTTATTCTCTTTAAAGATCTGTCTCTACAAGAAATTCTTCTCTCTAAAGATGGCCATCTGCCTCAAACTTCTTTTTCTCATGTAAAAATGCTCCAAGAAAATGTGGGGATTATGCCCTCTTTTTATGTTCATTCGCTGGGATATCACTTTGTCTCGTTACAGCTCTTAACAACCTTAACCTTTCAAGAAGAATGCCTTCTCTGTGAAGCTTTAGGTTTGTTTTGGCCACTTATGCCTTCATCTTTAAATATTTCCCATGAGGCCCCAGATATTCCCTCTTTTGATTTTTTAAAAGAAAAAAATGAAATTATTTTTTTTGCAGGAAGTTTTAATCCTTGGCATCAGGGACATTTAAATTGTCTAAAACTTTCCCCTGATATTTCTCGAACTCTCATTATTTTGGATTCCAATCCCCAAAAAAATAATATGGAAACTCTTTCACCTTGGCAGAAGTATTTAGCTATAAAAAAATCCCTGCAAGAAAATAGTATCAAAAGCTTTATTTATCCAAGCTTTGCCTGCCACCCTAATCCGACATACCCTTGGCTTAAAATTTTTGAAGAAAAAAATCCAACAATAAAAATTAGTTTTCTCATGGGAGATGACGCCTTCTTCGGACTCCCCACATGGTTTAACTATCAAAAACTAAAAAAAATAATTAAACATTTTTATGTAGTTCCACGCATAGCCACAGCGCATGAACTAGAGTCTTTTGCACAGAAAGAAGAGCTTTCTTTTACAAGGCTTGCCGATCATCCTTATAAAGACGTCTCATCATCCCATCTTAGAAAATCGTAAGTTCTACCCTGAGTTTTGATCCAACTTCTTTTAACGGTTTAAAATGAAGCCTCTTGCCTGCACAAAGCTTTTCATATCTTTTCTTATCTACAGACGTCATGCCTCTTTTTAAAACTTCTAAATGCTTGATTTGATTTTCTTTATCACAAACTTGTAAAAAAAAGGCAGGCTTTACTTCTTCACTTCTTTGTAAAATCCCATCAAATATGTTTGTTTCTTTTTGCTTACTATAAACATGAAGAAGCAAAGGAAGAGTTCTGCGATCTTTTTTTAATTTTTGGCAAATTCGTTCCACATCGGGAGGATGCGTATGATAAACCACTTGATGACACCAATCCTCTTGTTCTTTTAAAGGGCAATGATTGGAATTTAGACAGGGATAAATCACTTGGTATCCTGCACTTAATAAGGCTGATCTAATGGAGAGCATTTTTTGAAATTCATAAGGAGTCCCTGGTTCTATAAACATAATTGTTTCGGGATTATGTTTTTGTAACATCTCAAGGACTTTCTCTGGGCCCATCTCATTAGCGCTATGACCAAAGAAAAAAGTAGCGGAGGTATAATCATCCACGGGAATATGATCGCTTAAAATAACCTCGTCATTTGTAGAAAAATAGTGCTGATAAACTCTCTGTGCTTGCTGTCGCATGAGAGGAGATCTATCCACTCCAATGCGTTTTATCTTTTGAGATGTTTCCTGCAGACTTCTATGGGCCAAAAGATAGGTTCCAGGACCACAACCAATATCCACAAAAACATTACTTAATATTTTATGTCTGTATTCTAAGCTTAGAAAATTAAGGGAATGCTCAAATTTAGGAACATTGGTTGAGAGATAAAAAAGAGTATAGGCCGAAACTAAACGTTCTTCTTGCGTATAGGTCTCTAAATTTTTTCTAAAATTAAACCCCTGTGATAATTCTTCAATACTTTGTAATAGATCAAACTCACTTTTAAAATGATACCCTATAGTTTTGCTTAATTCCTCAAGTGAAAGATCTAATGTTGGCACTTTTAGCGATTTTTAATATCTGTGTAAGAAACGTTTACTTCTCCTACATAGATTTGACGAGGTCGCCCAATTTTAGTTTGGGTAGATAAGTTCATTTCTTTCCACTGTGCCATCCATCCTGGTAAACGCCCTAGAGCAAACATCACTGTAAACATTTCAGTAGGAATTCCTAAAGCTTTAAAAATAATACCTGAATAAAAATCCACATTAGGATAGAGATTTCTTTCCACAAAGTAGCTATCTTTCAAAGCTTCTTGCTCTAATCCTTTGGCCACTTCTAAGAGAGGATCATTTATTTTAAGGGTAGATAATACAAGGTCACATTGTTTTTTTATGACCTTTGCTCGTGGATCAAAATTTTTATATACACGATGACCAAATCCCATAAGTTTGAACGAATCATTTTTATCTTTGGCCTTATTTAAGTATTTTTTATAATCACCACCATCTTTTTCAATAGCCTCTAACATTTCTAAAACAGCTTGATTCGCTCCACCATGGAGAGGGCCCCAAAGAGCTGTCACTCCCGCAGAAAGGGAAGCAAATAAATTGGCCTGAGAAGATCCTACCAGTCGTACGGTAGAAGTAGAGCAGTTTTGTTCATGATCTGCGTGTAAAATGAGTAGAACATCTAAAGCCTTAGCAATCACGGGATTAGGATTTTTTCCATACATCATCTGTAAAAAATTTTCAGTATAACTAAGATCTGCCAAGGGTTTAATGAAAGGAAGTCCTGACTTCATTCGGTAGATAGCCGCTGATAAAACACTCATTTGTCCTATCATTTGTAACATAAGCTCAGGTGTTTTTTGCATATTAAGAACAATATGCTCAGGATAAAAAGAGCATAAGGATACTAACATGGCAGAAAGAAGTCCCATAGGGTGGCTGTGCTTAGGATATTTTTCTAGGAGACTATAAAGTCCTTCTGGAATTTGAGCAGACTGATTAATTTTCTGAGTAAAAAGGTTAAGTTCATTGAGAGTTGGAAGTTTTCCATTTAGTAGTAAATAAGAAACTTCCATGAAGTTTGATTTCTCACTTAATTCTTCAATAGGAATACCACGATAACGCAAAATACCTTCTTCTCCATCCAAATAAGTAATGCTAGAAGTACAGGCCCCTGTGTTCATATAACCACTGTCCATGGTGATATAGCCTGTCTGCGCTCGAAGTTTTGTAATATCGATGGCCTTCTCGTTTTCAGTTCCTACCATCACAGGTAGTTCGTAGGTTTTTCCTAAAAGATTAAGTGTAGCCAACTCTGACATAAAAACTCCCAATCACATGAATTTAAAAAAGATATTTTTTTGTAAACTCTTTTAAGTAAGTTTACAAGAGATCTTTTACTCTTTTATTTACCCTTGATAACATCAAGTGTCACAACTATTCTTGCATTTCCAATGTTTCAAGCAGAAGGACTTTCTGCTACCCTTTTCCTATGTTGAATATTATTTGGATTTTTCTCTTTCTTATCGCCACTCTTTCTGGACTCTATCAGGTCCTTTGGTTAGGCCATACAGATATTTTTAACATTATGATGGGTTCAACCTTTGAGATGGCCAAAACAGGTTTTGAAGTCTCTTTAGGACTGGCCGGTGTTATGACCCTTTGGCTAGGTCTTATGCGCATAGGAGAAGCTTCTGGGGCCATTTCTTTTATCACCAAACTTGTCTCTCCTTTTTTTAGAGTTTTTTTTCCAGAAATTCCAGCAGGGCATCCTGTTTTTGGCTCTATGATGATGAATATTTCTGCCAATATGCTAGGTCTGGATAATGCCGCCACCCCTTTGGGACTTAAGGCCATGAAGGAACTGCAAGAGCTGAATAGTGGAAGTGAAGAAGCCTCTGCTTCCCAAATTATGTTCTTGGTTATCAATACCGCTTCAGTCACCTTGATTCCTATTACGGTATTCACTTATCTTTATGAATTAGGCTACCCCAATCCTATGGAACTTTTGCTACCCATTTTGATAGCAACCTTTTTTTCCACACTAGCTGGTCTTATTTGCACCGCCCTTTTCCAAAAAATAAACCTGTTTCGCCCGCAGGTACTAATGCTCTTAGGGTCTATGTGCCTATTTATTTCTTTAGTTATTATTTTTCTCCTGCGAATGAATCCCGAGAGCTTAAAAACTTTTTCTCTCTTTTTTGGCAATGCCTTTATCTTTTTTATTATTATCTCTTTTATTACCATGGCCTTTTTAAAAAAGGTGGATGCCTATAAAGAGTTTATTCATGGGGCCAAAGAAGGTTTTCAAGTGGCCATTAGTATTATTCCCTACCTCATTGCCATCTTGGTAGCTGTTGGTATTTTTAGAGCTAGTGGGGCCATGGAACTTTTCTTAAATCTTGTGGAAAATATTTTTATTTTTTGTGCACAACTTTTAACTTCTCTGGGAATTATGAACTATCAAGGAGAAAAAATGCTTTTTGTGCAAGCTCTTCCAGTAGGAATTATGAAATCTCTAAGTGGCAGTGGGGCGCGGGGACTTATGATTGAAACTATTAAAACCCAAGGAGTGGATTCCCTCATTTCTAAAATGGTGGCAGTTATGCAAGGAAGCTCAGAAACCACCTTTTATGTTTTGGCCGTTTATTGTGGGGCCGTAGGTATTAAAAAAACTCGTTACGCTGTCTTCTGTGCTCTGTTTTCTGATGCCGTGGCGGTCATAAGTTCTATTATTCTCTGTTATGTTTTATTTTCTTAAGAGTTGCTAAAATCTCCACATGAGGCGTATGGGGAAATTGATCGAGAGGTAAAACCTCCTCTATTTGCCAGCCACTTTCTACTAATTTTTTTAAATCTCTGGCACAAGTTTCAGGATCACAAGAAATGGAAATAATTTTTTCTAGCGAGGAAAATTTCTCTACAACTGAAGCTATTTCTTTCATGCCATCACGGGGAGGGTCTAAAAGAAGAATTTGCGGAGAAGTGATAAAACTTGCAAGAGTATCTGCAATATCTTTTTTAAAAAGATCAGCCACAAAAACTTGAGTATCTTTTAAGTTTTTGTGTTTTAATTTTTCAACAGCTTTTTTATCCCCTTCCACTGCACAAATTTCTGAAAAATTTAAGTCTGCTAATATTTGCGTAAAATTTCCTGAGCCACAAAAAAGTTCTAGAATTTTTTTACCTGAAGCGATTCCTTCCAGTTTTTCCTTCACCCAATTTTGCATGAAAATATTTTGTTGGGTATTCCCTTGTTTAAAAGGAAGATGGGTATTTAATTTTACTTGAGAATAATCTGTGTCCTCATCTATTTCTAAAAAATTCCACTCACCTTCCCCAGTCTTAAAATCATCTCTTGGAAGTGACTTCATTATTTGCTTTAACGTTTCTTGATTTTTTTCTGTCAAAATAATGCAAGTTTTTATGGGGGCCAAAATATTACTCGCAGTTGAAACATAACCAATCTCTTTCCCGTTAGTTTTTAAACTGGCACGGTTGCGATAATTAAATGTTTGAGGAGCCGCCTGTATAGGACTTATATTTGTTTTTAATCCTGCTTTTCTGAAAGCTGATTCTACACGATTCATTTTTGCCCAAAGTTGTTCCTGATAATCCATCATCATCCAAGGGCAACCACCGCACATCTTGGGTAGAAAGCCTTGATGCGGACAATGAGACTCTATTCTCCATGGTGATTTTTGTGTCAGTTCTTTAAAGTCCGCAAAGCCAAATTTTCCTGTGAAGCTTTTCTCTTCAAAAATTCCTTCATCTCCTCTCACACAACCTTGTACAAAAAAAACTCGACCATCGGGGTGAGTCACAACGCCTAAACCTTTGCTGGAATAACCTCTTACAATTCCTTTAAATTTTTTATGTTCGTGCATAAGAAAGAATTCCGTTATCTTCACTCATCAGGTGAAATGGTTCATCTTTAATAAGGAGAAATCCATCCAAATCACAAACGTCTGCAAGGCTTGCTAAGTGCATAGCGGAAGAAATTCCCAGTGTGGTTTCCACCATACACCCTAGCATAGTTTGCATATTATTTTTTTTTGCCTCAAGTAAAAGATCGCGCGCCTTAGCATAACTTCCCGTCTTCATCAGTTTTATATTCACACCGTGAAAAGCATTTTTAAGATAAGAAAAATCTGCCACATCCTCAATGGATTCATCCGCAAAAATAGGAAAGGGTGATTTTTTTTTAAGCTCTAAATATTCTGCTTTAAAACTAGCGGGCATGGGTTGCTCTACTAAGCGAATGGGGGCCTTTTTAAATTCGTTTAAAAAAGAGAGTAGATCATCTGCATCTTTCCATGCTTCATTGGGATCAATGATAAGTGATTGATTGGTTATTTTTAAAATTTCTTTGAGTGTTTCACGAGCCGTTTCGTTACTCACCTTTATTTTCAAAAGAGAGAAGCGTTTAATTTTTTCAATATAACTTTTTAACTCTCCTATTTCCATCATAGGAACAGAGTAGGCTGTGGCAACGGAAGAGATCTTAGGCACTCCTAAAAAATCTTCCACACTTATATTTTTTTGCTGACACTCTAAATGAATACGGGCTGAATCTAATCCAAATTTAAGTGCGTGAGAGAGAGGTTCTTTATTTTGTTGCAAAAAAGAAGCAAATTCTTCTTCAATTTTTTCAGGTGTTTCGCCGTAGCGGATATTAGGGGCAACTTCTCCTCTCCCCACTAACTCGCCTTGTCTACAAGTCACAATAAAATTTTCTTTATAAAGAGATATGTTGCGAGAAATTTTCCAAGGAACATTCAGATGGAGCGTTATTTTTTCTAAACTCCAATCAGACACCTATTTTACTTCCCAGATTTCACCAGAGCGTAGCAGTTTTTCCATACTCCCTGCACCTTTTGATGCCGTAAGTTTTTCTCCTTGAGTGACCACATCCGTATCATAAACAGGGGCATCCACACAGCGAAAAACACCCAGTGGCACTGGGAAATGAGGAGCATCAAAACGACTTAACATATATGAAAGATGCGGTTGCGCTTTTTCATCATGAACAATCAAATCTTTTTCGCTAATACCATTTTCTCCAATGGTCACTACTTCAGGATTGACTCCATTCATACGCACGCCTTTATTTTTTTCTTTCCCAAAAATAAGAGGTTTTCCATTTTCTAAACGTAGAGTGGTGTCATCTTTTTTATCTTTATTAGTAAATTCTTCGTGAACTTCGTCATTAAAAATAACGCAATTTTGTAGCACTTCAATAACTGCAGTTCCTTTATGCTGTGCCGCTCGCAAAAAAACTTCTTGCATATGTTTCATGTCATTATCTACCGTGCGTGCAAAGAAAGTAGCTTCTGCTCCCAAAGAAATAGATGCTGTTTGAAAAGGTCTATCTAAAGAACCGTAAGGAGTAGATTTAGTCACAAGTCCTATACTAGAGGTCGGTGAGTATTGTCCTTTGGTCAGACCATAAATTTCGTTATTAAAAAGAATAATTTTAAGATCCATATTTCTACGAATACAGTGAATAAAATGGTTTCCTCCAATAGAAAGACCGTCTCCATCCCCTGTCACTACCCACACACTTAAATTAGGGTTAGCTAGTTTTAGTCCTGATGCTACGGCTGGTGCACGACCGTGAATACTGTGCATTCCGTAAGTATTCATATAGTAGGGAAAACGAGAAGAACAACCAATACCTGAAACAAAAACAATATCTTCTTTTTTCTTACCAATTTTAGGCATGACCATTTGGACTGCGGCAAGAATAGTATAATCTCCACACCCAGGACACCAACGCACTTCTTGATCTGAAGTAAAATCTTTTTTTGTATATACAGGCATATCAGTCATATCATTTCCTTTTTATTTTAAATAATTTCCAATTTTTTCTACCAGTTCTGAAATTTTAAAAGGCACTCCTTGTACTTTATTAATACCTTCCGCGTGACAGCTAAATTTAGCATTTAAAATATTTCGAAGCTGTCCTAAATTCAGTTCACACACCACAATCTTTTTAAAACCTTTTAAAAGTTCTTCTACGTTTTTAGGCATAGGGTTTAGGTAGCGCAAATGCATAAGACTTACCTTTTTTCCTGATCTTTGTAATTCTTGCACGGCCATATGCGTGGCTCCATAAGTTCCACCCCAAGAGATAACTAAGACATCTCCTGTTTTTTCTCCCACTAGTTCTTGCAAAGGAATGGCTTCTGCAACTCTTGCCACTTTTTCGGCACGAATATGAATCATGCGCTCATGATTTTCAGGGTCATAAGAAATATTTCCCGTGTTCTCTGCTTTTTCCAAACCACCAATACGGTGTTCATAACCTAAAAGGCCTGGACTTGCCCAAGGACGTGAAAGTGTTTTTTCATCTCTTTTATAGCTAAAAAATTTCTCCCCTGTGGTATTAGGTTCAGTAATTTTTCGTGTTTTAATTTCACTATATTTTTTAAGGTCAGGGAGTAACCACGGCTCTGCTCCATTAGCAATATATCCATCTGAAAGGAGCATGACGGGAGTCATGAACTCAAGTGACAGTCGTGCCGCTTCATAGGCCACTTCAAAACAATCATTAGGTCTGGATGATGCAATAATAATCATAGGGCACTCACCATTTCGCCCATACATCGCCTGACCAAGATCAGCCTGTTCTGTTTTTGTAGGAAGTCCTGTGGAAGGCCCTCCTCTTTGAACATTAACAACAACTAAAGGGAGTTCATACATGACTGCCAGTCCCATAGCCTCACCTTTAAGTGCAATTCCTGGCCCTGAACTTGTCGTCACTCCCAAAGCTCCACCAAAAGAGGCTCCAATAGCAGAACAGACTGCGGCTATTTCATCTTCCGCTTGAAAAGTGGTCACACCAAAATTTCTAAATTTAGAAAGCTCATGCAAAATGTCTGTGGCTGGAGTAATCGGATACGATCCTAAAAAAAGTGGAAGTTTGGCGGCTTGCGCTCCTTGAATAAGTCCCCATGCAAGTGATTGATTCCCACTGATATGACGATAAGTTCCCGCTGTAATTTTAGCAGAAGGAACTTTGTAATGAGAAATCACCGCTTCAATCGTTTCAGCAAAATGATAACCTGTTTTAAGAGCGCGCGTATTCGCCTCAACTAAGACGGCACTTTTTTTCCCAAAACTATCCTGAATCCATTTAATTGTAGGCTCTATGTCACGACTAAACATGAAGTAAGTCATACCCAAAGCATAAAAGTTTTTACAACGAGATTTAGATTTATTATCCAGATCTAAATCTTTCATACACTCAATGGTTTGAGTGGTAATATGGGCTTCTACTACTTTGTAATCTTCTAATTCGTGAGTTCCAATAGGAGTCACAGCATATCCTGCTTTCTTCAAATTATTTTCATCAAAAGCGTCAATGTTAACTATAATCACTCCCCCTTTACGCAAAGCTTTCAAGTTGGCCTTCAAAGCCGCAGGGTTCATGGCCACTAAAACATCAGGCTCATCCCCAGGTGTTTCCACATCTGTGCTTCCAATGTGCACTTGAAAACCTGAAACCCCTGCCACTGTTCCTGCTGGGGCCCTAATTTCTGCAGGAAAGTCAGGAAAGGTAGAAATCTCATTTCCCATGTGAGCGGAAGTAGAAGAAAACTGTCCCCCTGTAAGTTGCATTCCGTCCCCTGAATCTCCAGAAAAACGAATAACCACTCGTTCTAATTCTTTCATCATTTCATCCTTTAATTTGTGAAGGTATTTTATCCCACAGGCTGAAAGCTTTGAAAAGGGATCTGCCCTAAATTTAAGGCAATCGCTCCTAACTCTTTGGGCCTTTTTTCACTCATCTTAAAAATTCTTTAGAAAATGGCTTTTTTACAGTCTATACTTAGTAATTAGAATCATTGATCAGGAGTACACTTCTCATGTCTATATTAAAAACCCTTTGCTCTTTTCTTTTATTTTTTAGTTTTATTTTGCCGTCCTTATCCTTTGCCCAGTCCGAATGTCTCAATCAAAATTGCTGTTCTAGCTACCCCAGACATGAATGGAAATATAACTCTTGTGTTTTAAGTGCAGGTGGAGCCCGCGCCAATAAAGCTTTTGAGGCTTGCACCACTTATCCTGCAGGTTCAGCGTCCCGTGATAATTGCATGAAAAAAAATGCGGCAACCGACAATACTTCTATTGAGAGTTATTTTAATAAAAATTTAGGGCTCGAAGGAACGGGTGGATTAAATGCGGCATCTAACATGGCCATCGCTTTTATGGGCCTTGCTTGGCTCTTAAAACCAATAAAAAAAATGCAAGCCAATCGAGATCTTATTAACAGAGCAGAAATAGGTCATGAAAAAAGTTGTCATGCCCTCTCTTGGAAACTTATAAAGTCTGCCGCGGGAGTAGCGGCTTTAGGGGATCTTACTCAATTTGTTTATTTAAAAGTGACTCATAAATTATTACAAAAACAATACACTCAAGGTAAGCCCATCACCATGGGTCTTAATAAAAAAGATCAAATAACCACATTAGATGTTGAGGCAAGTTCAACTACTACTGAAAATTCTAATGCTTTAGATCGAGATGCTCAAATCAGGGCTTTTAATTATGTGGCAGGAGAACATGGTCTTTTGAAACGTGCTTTATCTATAAAAAGTGCAACCTATTCTTTGTCTGCGGGACTTTTCGCCGCCGCCGCCACTGCCGCTATTCTTGAGGCAACTAAAAATCCTGCGCCTGACTGTTTCTCAACACCCTCTTTGCGCCAACCTAAGACATCTTTCCTCCCATCTGATTATTCTTATTTGACCTTAGTAGAAAAAGTCTCCTCTCCTTTAACTTTACCTTTTTATCTTGATGAACAAGAACGTTTAGACAAAGGAGAATTACAATCTATCAGCCTTAATGAGTATGAAGACACCTCTCTCCACTTAAAAAAATTAAGTATAAATTCTTTCCCTTTGGAACTAATCAGTGAACTTAAATTAGTTATAGAGACTCTTAAAAGTTTATCTAATATTATCATTCCTAGTGCCTTTGCCCAAGGTAACTTTAATTATGAACAAGATGTTATCAATCAAGCACAACAACAAACTCTAAATCAAAATAATAATTCTTCTGGGCAAACAATCTATACAGACCCTAGCTCTAAAGGAGAAAAAACTGAATTTGCTAAAAGCTACAAAACATTTAGTGAGATCGTCGCCCCTGGAGTTAAGATAGCTGGTCTTTTGGTACCTAGACTTTGGGGAAATCCTATCGGCCGCACAACTATTGCCCTCTCTTCTGCTGGGATGGGTGGATGGTTAGCAGGAAATTCTATCAAAAAAACAGTAGAAGTCAGTGAGCGCTACAATCAAGTTATTGAGAAACGCAGTGGCTTTGAAATATCCACAGGGATGGCCCATTGTAGCCCAGCTGATCGCCAAAATCCTCGTAAACCTAGTTGCTATTGTTACAACGATGCTGGACAGGCCCGTGGTGGAGAAGTGGCCTTAAGTCAGGCCTGTCAAATTGAGTTTGGTTGGAGTGCCCCTGCAGGAGCACCTTCTGAATATGATCTACTTTTGAGTGGACGAGGTTGCTGGAATACTCAGACCCAAAGTTTTGATCCCACCTGTGATTGTCGCCAAAACAATAGTTGTGCGACTACAACTTATAACAGTAGCCTTGGAGGAAATTTAGGAGGAACCCTGTGGGAAAGTTTAGTAACCCAAGGTAATAATCTCATGAATGGAAATACTTCTTTTGCGAACCTTGATGGTGTCTCCCTTCTCGGACAAGCTTCACGCTTAGTAAAACAAGCAAATGATTTAAAAAATAAATATAATAAAAATTTAGCAAGCAAAGGTAAAAAGCCAGTGGACTTTGCAGGACTTGAAAAAAAATTCGCCTCTGAACTGATGAAGGGAATTCCTAAAGGTGCAGGAGATAACTATGCCAACCTAGCAGGACTTACTCCTTCGCTTCCTACAAGTGAAAATTTACAAAAAGCCGCAGAAGAAGTCGCCAAACAAACAGGCACAGAACCTCTCAAATATAGTTCAGGAGCAGGAAGTAAGGGAGGCATAGGTTCTGATGAACTCTTTGCGTCTTTAGATAGCTCTTCTGCGGGTAGTGACGTGATGGATGTGGGAGATACTATGGATAAAGAATTTGATTATGGAGATAATGATATTAATAAACGACCGCAAGATTCTCTGTGGAACATCATCTCTCATCGTTACAATCAAACAGCCTTGAGACGTTTATTTCAATGATCTCTTCTGATTTATTAACTGGCAAAAACACAGAGCATTTAACCTCTTTTCAGCAAGAAAATGAAGAGTGGTTTTTGCATAAAGAAGCTCTGCCTGATTTTTTAAATTTAAAAAAGAAAGCCGCACAAGCTGGTTTTGACATTCACATCGCCAGTGCCTTTAGAGATTATGATAGGCAACTTTTAATTTGGAATGAAAAGGCCTGTGGCAAAAGAATTCTACGAGGAAACTTGGGAGAAATTTTAGATTTTAAAAAACTTTCACCTGCAGAACTAATGTTTGCCATCTTACGCTGGTCGGCTTTCCCAGGGGCCTCTCGCCATCACTGGGGAACAGACATTGATATTTTTCCTGTGTCCCATTTACCTCAAGGAGCCGAACCTCAAATGATTCCGCAGGAATCAGAAGTTGGTGGAATTTTTTATGATTTCCATCAATGGCTTTCGCAACAAATTACAAAAAATAAATCTTTTGGTTTTTTTAGACCTTACGCTCACGACTTAGGAGGAGTGGCCCCTGAGATGTGGCACTTAAGTTACGCCCCACTCTCCACAAAGTATTTTAAATATTACAATTTAGAACTTTTTGAATCGCTTTTGGAAAATAATTTTTTAGAATTACGTGATGTCGTCTTAAAAAATAAAAAATTAATCTTTGAGCAATTTGTAACAAATATTGTCCCTCCTCCTTTTTGACACAAAAAATGGTCAAAACCTAAAATCTTAAGATTCCCTATAAGTAGCTAAAATGAGGTGTTTTTAATATTTTTTTAGAGAGCAAGGCTTATACTCTCAAGACCTCTCACTTAAAAGCCGAAAAACCTTAGTATAATGGGAAGATATGGATTCCCCTTTCCTTAGGATTTTGAGCATGAAATTATTTTCTTCTTTTTTTGTTCTCTCACTTTGTGCTTACGCCAGTGCGGGGGAATTTTCTCCCACTTCTCGCTTAGGTATTACCTGTGAAGAAACCTTTGGACGCTCTGTTTTTAATGGAAGCCTCCCTACTGTTGAAAAATGTGCTGATATTGAAGATAGTTATCAATGTAATGAGGCCTATAAACAAAAAGTAAAAGAGGATACTGATGCTCTTCCTAAAAATTCCTTTACTGATCATGTGGCAGATCTTTATGAAAAAGGTGAAGGAAGCCACGCTCTAAAATCTGATCCTATCGTTTCAGAAATGCGAGGAGCTTGTAATAAGTGGTTAAATGCTTACTCTGCTTGCAGAGAAACAACTCTCCCTAATTGCACCATTTTGTCTTGGGTAGTAACAAAACTTAATAAAGGAAAGCCTACTAAAACAAAAGAATCTGTAGCGGCTTCACCTACTACACCACTGACTTGTACTTCTTATGCCGAAACATGGAAGGCCAATGCTGAAAGTTGTAGTGCCGCTTCCACCGCTATTAGTATGGCGACTTTGGCCAGAGGAGCCACGGGGATGATCGGGGCCGCCAAAGGACAAAAAACACAAGCTGAAAATGTGGAAGCTTTTAATGTGGCCCAAGAAAAAGGTGACAATACTATTGGGTTTAAAATGCAACAGGCTCAAATCCAAACCAATTTAGAAACTTCCGATAGTGTGATGGCCAGTGAAACCACCACAGCAGGAGCTCTTACTACTATTTTGGCGGTATCTGCGGGAGTCAAAGATCTCATGAAAGAATGTACAGAAGATTCTACTGTCGCAAATTTTTGTACTCAAATTCAACGTGATCAAACGTTAAGAGCTGTTGTGGTTCCTAATGCAGAGGCTATGAATGCTTTTGTTCCTATGGCCATTGGAGAAGCTACGGCAAAAGCCGCCGCCGCAGGGATTACTTCTGCTACTTATAGAAAACAACTAAAAATTTTAGATGATAAAATTAAAAATATCGATGAAGTTATGGCCGAAAATAATCAATACGCTCTGGCCAGTGAGTGTCAATTCAATCCTTCCCTTCCTCAGTGTCAAAATTCAGCTAATTTTCATGGATGGGGATCTAATAACTTAAATTTTGGAGAAGGTGGCTATAATAATGCAGGTGGAAATCCTGATTTATCTGGTGGTGCAGGAGACTCCAACTTAGGTGCTGGAGGTATTACCTCTGCTCCTAACGTCAGTGGTGGTTACCCTGGAAAACGAAATCCTGATGGCACGGAGTTCACAGCTTCTGCCGCCAAATATAATTCACCCACAGGTGGCGGTGCAGGAGGAGGCGGTTCTGGTGGTGGTGGATTAGGTGGTTCTGCTCCTGCCGCCCAAGGAAAAGATGGCGAAGAAAGAGTGGCAAGCGGAAGAAGTGGAAGTTCGGATGGTAAAGCAGGTTATATAGCAGGCAGAGCTGGCAGTCGCTACCTTTCAGTTGCGGGTGCAGATAAAGATAGTAAAGATTCTTTCAAAGGTCTTTTTGATAAAGAACTTAAACGCTCCATTGCCAGTGAAGATGTGATGGATTTTGATGCTGAGGCTTTGAAAGGAGATAAAGATCTCTTTGCTCGTATTCATGACCGCTACCTACAAGTTTCATCTGACAAGAGACTTTTAGAATACCAAATCATCAACTAATTTTTACAAAACCCTGCCCATTTTTTGTGACAAAAAAGAAAGAGGATATTTTTCATCCTTGCTCTTTTAGGGTTGTTTTTTCAAGCATTTAATCCCTTCTGTGAAAAGTTTGATATGATAAAGGTTTTGCTGGTGGAGTTTTAGCTTTTTACATCTATAATAAACCTATGAAAAAAATTTCTTTTTTATTTGTCTTTTTTCTTTCACAAATTCTTTTTGCTGTTGAACAAGAAGCTCCTGATATGAGTAATCTTCTGATTCGATGTAACACCTCTAATGATGCCATCTGTAGGACTATGGAAACTCTTTGTTTACCCTCAACACGCACTGATGCTGAAGGGCTTTATGATATTAGGTCTAGACAGATAGAAATTCAAAATACAACTCAAAACCCCATTAGCGTTAATAGTCTAATTAATATTGTCTTAAATTCTCTTCCTACTATTTCATCACAAAATACAGGCCTTAGCACTGGTCAAACTTGTACTAAAAATTTGCAATGTCAGTCTCTTCTTTGTCAAAAAAGTTCTGAGTCTGATACTTCTGCTGTTTGTACCTCTCCTCTTTCTATCTGTCGTTGTGCTCGTGCAGGAGAAGCCGTTTCTGATTCTAAATTTTGCTGTGATGGTTTCACCAAAGTAGGAAATGTTTGTGTCCAAGGTGATCCTCCAAACATTTTGTTAGACGCTGTAGAAGCAAAAGTCACCGCTGGTTGTAAAATTGAATTTACAAAAATTGGAACGCAAGGCGGTACAAGCCTAACTCCAGAAGAAATTAAATCACTTCTGGATAATTTAAATGCCGCTGTTTTTCAACAGGCTTCTTTTTATCACCTCTTTAATAATAATCTTGTCTTTAACCATGAATTTCAAAATAAACTACAAGAGATGGCACGCATAGAAAGAACAGGTCTGGATTTAGCTCAAAAAGCTTTGCAACGAGCCTATGCTGGTTCACCTAATAACCCTGGGATCTACCAACTACAACAAATGCTAGTCGCTCGGAGTAAAGATGATCCCTCACTTTCTGATAGCGTGGGCGTGGACGCCTTGGATCTTCTCATTAGAGAAATTGTGGCCCAACATTCATTTTACAAAGCTCTCTTTGAAACTTTGGACAAACAAAAAGAACTTTATGAAGAAAAAACCAATAGCTACAAATTGGAAGCAAATAAAAGACAAGAAGATCGTGCTAAATGGAAAAACTTCTATACCTTAATTGTCGATTCAGGTTCAGCTCGTGAGTATGTCACTGCAAAATTACGTAGTAAAAAATTTGCAGGTGAAGAGTTTAGAGATTTTACACCTAAGCGTATTGCTGATCCTCAATTTCCAAAATGGATTACAGAAAGACCAGTCTCCTTTGAAAGTTTTGGGAAATATTATAGTGCTCGTGGTCGTCTCTTCAGAAAAAAAGCTGGATCTGATCCTAAATGGAGTCCCGAAGAAGTGGAAAGAGTTTTTGCAGAAACCATCCAGCATGATGATCTTATTCAAACTATGCTGGGAATTCCTCAAATAAAAAATATTCCTGAAAGAGAAGCTGTTATCAAAGAATTAGTGGATGTTGTAAGCACTACTTTTTTTGGCTTCGGAGCAACCAAACAAGGGCCTAACGATGGTCACTCCATCTACACCAAAGTACGTTATGGTGAATTTTTAGCTCGTAATACAGATATGCTAAGACACTATTATGGGCTTCTGCAAAAAGCTCTCATGTCTCAAGATGAAAGCAGTCCTGGAGTCAAAGAATGTTTGGTGGCAAAAAGAGCTCTGATTGTGGATAGCACTAGTGGTTCGGGTGGTGTTATGCCAGGAAGTCCTACTGTTTACCAAAATTCTAATATCACTGTAACATCATCGACTGCTTCTAACTCACCTTCTTCTCCTACTAGCCAATCGAGACATTCAACAAAATTTTCATCAGGCTTTGCCCCTAGCTTTTTTTCCTCGACCTCCCTTGTGTCTAGTGGCAGATATTCTCAGCCCAACTCCACGGCAAGCGGTGGTTTATCTGGGCTTGGCTTGTCTGCGCAAGGAGCTATGCGTGCTGTAAAAACACTCTCTGAATCTAAAACGCAAGCAAAAAGCTCTCATGATCCACGCCTACAAAAAGAAATAGAGCTTTTTGAAGAATCCCTTAAAAAAGGAATTTCTCCCTCTGTCTTAAAATCGATGTCTCAAAATAAAACCATGGCTAACTTAGGACTTAAAAGTGCTCTCCCCAGTAAAAATTTAAATCCCTCTCCTGTGGCACAAAAAGATCCTGAAATAAAAGAGGAAGTCGCAACTAAAAAAATGGGCCCTGCCCTACCGACTTTTATAGAATCTTTAAATGAAAGCAGTACCTCTCCCTCCTTATCTCCTGATGAGTCCCTTGCCATCTTGGCCAACTTAAGCAAAAACCCCGTTAAAATAAATGCCGAAGATTCCCTTTTTGAGCGTGTTTCTAAAACCTACCGTAGATCCTTAAAAAATATTTTGGATACCAGACGCCCTGTGAATAAGAAAGATGAAGGCTTCAAGGAGTTTTCATCTAAATAAAATAGAGGGATTAAACTTGCCACACCTGCGAAGTTTGCTAAAATAGAAGTACTTAAAAGATTTTTTTGATCCAAGGTGGGCTTTATGAAAAAAATTATTCTAGCGTCTCTTTTTGTGCTTTCATTTTCTCTTCATACCAAACGCTTTGCGAATCAGTACTGCGAGTTTGAACTCCCTTCAGGTTGGGATTGTTCTTTAGAAGGCTCTGAGTGGGTTTGCCAAAGTAGCAATGAGGCCCGTAAAAAAGAGGCCATTATTATTTTAGCGGCCAAAGAAAGAGGTCCTGCCGATGATATGGAACAATATCAGGCCTATCTTAAAAAAAATAAAACCTACACTCTCCCTGGGGGGAAAACGCAAGTTTCAGAACCTAAATATACTGTTATCAAAGAAATTAATAATCACAAATTTATCGACGCTCTTCATTTAGCGGCTGAAGTCCCAGGCTTTTATACTCGTTATTTAGCCACCACTATTGAAGACTTAGGAATCGCTGTGACTTTCTCTGTGGGTAAAGATTTTTATGAAGCTTATCAACCAGTCTTTGATCAAGTGGTTTCAACCCTTAGAGTTTTCCGTCAGGCCAAAGGTCAAATGGCGCAAACTCAGCTTAAAAATAGTGATGAAAATCTGATTGGAGATAGCACCTACATTCCTGATGATGAACTTTCTAATATTGGTGTAGAAAAACAAAAACGATCCAGTGGTGGTAAATCTAGTGAATTTATTTTCTACGGTTTAGTCCTCGTAGGAATTGGTGGGTATATTCTTTATAGGAAACGTAAGAAGAAATAACATTGAATTATTC
>JAGOVR010000093.1 GCA_018060635.1 Bacteriovoracaceae bacterium | reverse complement strand
ACATTTTGTAAGAGAGAAAGACCACGAGAGAAAACTCCTTGATATTTTGTTTCACAAGAAAATTTTTGCAAATAAGGGGCAGTTTCTTCATTGAACGCCACAGGAGGAATACTTAAGTTTTTTTCCAGAAGACTAATTATTTTTTGTGAAATTTGTTCAGAATGGGTAAGGTCATGACTTAGAAGTCTTTTTAAGAAAAAATCAGGATGATCTAAGAAAAGATTATTTTCATAAGCTCCTGCAATAAAAACCATGCTGTAATTTTTTTCAGTCCATTCAGTGTAGGTTGGATCAACAGTATGATCAAAAGGTGTGAGGTTGTAATGAATGACAAAAGTTAGATCAGGTTTAAAGTCATTTATTTTTTTTGCTCGTGCGGCTAATTCTATATTTCTATTGTAGTGATCAGCATTAGAGACGAGTTCATAAGGTTTTGTTCGAGTAAGTAAGACTTCGATTCCATTTTGTTCCAAAAGTTTTTTTAGAATAGTCGCTGTGTAGAGGTTGATTTCTTGTTCTTCTAATTTTCTTTTCTTATTTGCATCATAGATAAACTTACATTCTATAGGGTCTTCTAGCGGGCCTCCACTATGACCAGCGTCAATAGCAATTCTACGAGGTTTAAATATCGGCTTTGGAAGAGCGTCTTCTCTTAAGCGTATGGATAAAAAAGGCTCTTGATTTTTATTTTTTATAGTGAGGTTATGAGGTGTGATATCAAAAAAAGTAAAAAGAGATTTATCTTGAAGAAGAATATTTAATCGCTCTGTTATTTCTTGCGCTGTATATTTTTCTTGATACGGCTCAAAAGAATTATTCATAGATATGAGATCTGACAACTTTTTGTTCAATAGTTCCAAAGATGTTTTGGCCTTCAGAAGAGAACATTTCTATTTTAATTGTGTCACCAACTTGCATAAAAGGTGTTTTGATTTCACCTGAATTTATTTTCTCCAACATCCTTTTTTCTGCTAAACAGGAAGAGCCTTTGGATTCATCTTCATTAGAAACAGTGCCACTTCCAATGATGGTTCCTGCACTTAAGTTACGAGTACGAGCGGCGTGTTCAATAAGCTCAGCAAAAGAAAAATGCATCTCTCCTGCGTTAGGGGAACCAAACCATGTCCCGTTATAGTGAGTGTGTAGAGGAAGAAAAATTCTTCCTTCACGAAAGGCATTTCCTAGTTCATCAGGTGTTACCGCAAAAGGAGCGAAAGCAGAAGAAGGCTTTGACTGAAAAAAGCCAAAACCACGTTCTAATTCTTCAGGGATAAGCCCTCGCAAGGAAACATCATTAATAATAACTAAAAGTTTTATGTGTTTAAGAGCATTGACAGCTTTGGTTCCCATAGGGACAAAATCAGTAATAATTCCTACTTCACTTTCAAAATCTAGACCGTGCTTGTCACTGATAAAAGGAATGTCATCGTAAGGTGTTAAAAAAGTATCACTTCCTCCTTGATACATCAGAGGAATTTTTAAAAGAGTTGGAGGAAGTTCGGCACCACGAGCTTTACGTACTAATTTAACGTGTTGGATATAAGCGGAACCATCTAACCATTGATAAGCTCTGGGAAGGGGAGAATGAAAGTCTTTAGGATTAACTGCAAACGCATCTGAGCAGTTGTTGTTGTTAAGATCTTCATATATTTTTTGTAGCTTTGGTGTCATCAGATCCCACTGTTCTAAAGCTTTCTGTAAAGTAGGAAGAAAGGGAATTTTCACCGCCTTACTATTATCACGACTAACCATGACTAATTGGCCGTCTAACGTGTTGTTTTTGATTGTTGCTAGTTTCATAATGAAGATCCTTTTAAAACGCTAGTATACTTCTTTTTGAAAGAGCTTTTCAAGTGTTGAAAACTCACTGATCTTAGGCCTATAATCAGTTCATGTCTAAGCCTATTCTTTATAGTTATTTTCGAAGCTCTTGTTCTTATCGTGTTCGTATTGCTCTCTATCTTAAGGAGATTGATTTTGAATATAGAGCTGTTCATTTACTTAAAGAAGGAGGAGAACAAAAAAAAGAAACTTACTTAAAGCATAATCCTAAAGGAGAGGTTCCTTTTTTTATACATGAAGATTTTGCTGTGGCACAGTCCATGGCGATCCTCCATTATATGGATAGCGTTTGGCAGATGCCTTCTCTTTTTCCTAAAGATGTAAAAAAATATTCAATTTGTTTAGAGCTTTGCGAACTTATTAATGCAGGCATTCAACCATTACAAAATTTAAAAGTATTACAGTATTTACAAAAAGAATTGGGAGTTGATGAAAAAAATAAAGATAAGTGGAATGCTTTTTGGGTATCAGAAGGCCTTTTTGCTTTAGAAAAAAGGTTACAGCTTTTTCAGGGAAGATTTTCTTTAGGTGATGACGTGAGTGCTGTTGATTTATTTTTAGTCCCACAAGTTTATAATGCTAGACGTTTTAATGTAGATATAGACCAATTTCCTCGTATAAAAAGTATAGAGGAGTATTGCCTGACACTGGAAGCTTTTCAAAAAGCTCTTCCAGAAAACCAACCTGATGCTCCTGTTGTATGAAAATTTCCATTTCTTTCTTTCGAAATATTGTAAGTTATTTACGCCAAAACTCTTTCTGGTGGATTGCAGGGACTATATGCTTAGCTCTCACTCAATATGCACAAAGTTATCTTCCGTTTTATGCTAAATCTTTAGGCGATACACTGGCCCAACATACAGATCAAAGTCTTTCTGCTTCAAAAATTTTAATGTTGGCTTTTTTTATCTTTTTTTTTAGAACACTCTCTCGTCTTTTTTTCTTCTATCCATCACGACGTTTTCAACACAGCGTTTTTAAAACACTACTGGAAAAAGTAGAAGAGACACCTCCTGAGCGTTATCGTGATATTAATGCAGGACAGTTTTATCAAATACTTTATGAAGATTTGGATTGGTATAAAGATCTTTTTGGATTTGTTTTTCTCCATTTAAGTAATATTGCTCTAGCTCTGGTGATTATTCTCCCTAGTCTTGCAGGATTTAGTAAGTATTTACTTTTACCATTACTACCAATGATTGTAAGTGTCGTTCTTTTTACTATCATTCTTTCTCGTTTTCAAAAGCACAGAGATGATATGCAGTATCTACAAGGAGAAGTGAGTCAAAGTGTGATGGAAAGTTACGAAGGTAAAAAAACTATTAAAAATTATCATGCAGAAAAATATTTTTCAAAGTCTTTTAGACAAGCTTCATTTAAAGAATTAAAAGCATTTACCAAAACAGGGCTAGGCTTTAATATTTCAACCCCTTTGATTAAATTAGGCGTTGGTTGTTCTCTTTTATGGGGAGCTTTTGTTATAAAGACACACCATCTAGGGGCCACTAGTCTTATTCTTTTTTCAGGATTTGTTTTTTTGCTGACCGAGCCTCTTATGTTTATGTCTTGGGTAGGGTATGTCATTGGTAGATCATGGACGAGTTGGAAGCGAATTCGTAATTTATTATTGAAGCTAGAAGCAGAAACTGTAGAAGAGAAAATGTTACAATCACTTAATCAAACAGAAAAAATAGTAATTCCTTTTTGGAGTCATCATATTGAGTTTTCTCCACGCAGTGGTTGGACTGTTTTTGTAGGAGAAACGGGATGTGGCAAATCAACTTTCTTATTAAGATTAGCTCAGGTTTTTAAATTAAAAAAAATAAAATGTTCTCTAGTGGATCAGAACCCTTATCTTTATAATGATACAATTTTTACCAATATCTTTTTAGGAAAAAATCCGACACCCGCAGAAGAGCAGTTGGCACGAGATTTATTAAGTCTTTTCTCCTTAAATGATCTTGCTCAAAAGGGAGAAGATATTTTGACCCTAGAAGTAGGTGAAAATGGTAAATTAGTTTCAGGTGGAGAAGCTAAACGTATTTGTTTAGTACGGAGTCTTCTTTCATCTGCTCACATTTATTTGTGGGATGATCCTTTTTCTTCAGTGGATGTTATTTTAGAGAAGAAGATTTTAGAACAGTTAAGAGCGTCACCTTTTATGCAAGGGAAATCTATTTATTTAAACTCACATAGATTATCCACGGTAAAACTAACAGATGAAGTTGTTTTTTTAGATAAAAATCTAGGGATTGTAGAACAAGTAGCAGTTACAGAGATAAAGAAAGCAGGAAGGATTCATGAATTTTTTCAAAAACAATTGGTTTAATGTTTTTTTTAATCCCAAGGGGCGCCTTTATTTAGGCCTTATCTTGTTAAGTTTAATGGGTGCAGGCTATTTAGGCTTTCAAATGCCAAAACTCATTTCCCTTTTTTTTAAATCCTATAATCATGATGCAGAGTTTTTAAGAATCGGTTCATTTTTAGTGATCCTTTTTTTGTTAGAATATATTAATACGTTTCTTTATTCCTATGGCACTCTTCGTTACGTATCAGTGGTGATTCAAGAAATGAGAAGTTTTAGTTACGAACGCTGGCTTCTTTCTTATCCTACGGGAAGTCGGACTCGTGATCAAAAAGGAACAGCAGATGAATTTCCTTTGGGAGAGGTCTTAGCACGTATTATGTCAGATACAGAAAGTGCCAGAGAGTTAGTCACATCAGGCAGTTTACGTATTATTATTGATTTTGTTTTTATTATCGCATCTCTGGTGAGCTTTTTAGGAATGCACTTGAAGGTGGGTATTTTCATGCTTTTATTAAAAGTCATGACACTTATTTTATTATTTATGGCCAGTAAGTTTATGGCGCGAATTTATTCTTCAGTCAGAAAGAAAAAAGCAGTGATGTCCAGAAGCTTAGCTAACGTTATCCCTGGTTTTAATCAGTTGTATTATACGCCTCACCATCAAATGAGTAGTGGCAAAAGTAGTGCTCTTTTTTTGGCATTTGTGAAAGAAAACTTTAAATGGGTTTCTTGTGACGCCGCATTTTTTTCTATTGCAGAATCCCTCCTTCCTATCTTTCTTCTTTTTTTTGTTCTCTGTTTCCCTTTGATGGGAGTGGTGGAAATAGCTTTGGTAGCGGCCATGGTAGATTTGTTACAAAGATCGCTAGGTCCAGTCAAAGAATTTTCTAGTAAAATTGCTCAAATTCAGCGTTCTCTGACGGGGTTTAAAAGAGTAAGTGAATTCGTTCATCATTTAAATCAAGGTAGTTTTTCTCAAGGAGAAAAAAGTTCTCAGCATATAGATATTCAAAAGATGAAAATTGATATTAAGATTTTTGATTATCCTATGAGCGCAGGAGGAGATAAATCTTTTGGTTTGAGAGATATCACTTTTGAAGTTCAACAAAAAGAAATGATAGGTTTAGTGGGGCTTTCTGGGAGCGGTAAATCTACCCTTTTAAAAATACTGAGCGGAGAGATCTTTTGCCAAGAAGGGGCCATCACTTTGCATACATCTCAAAATAATATTATTACGGTAGCGCAAAATTTAGCCTTATATCGTGAGCAAGTAAGTTTAGTTTCACAAGATTCACATCTTTTTTCAGAAAGCTTGCGCTTTAATATGCTCATGGGAAGAGAAATTTCAGATGTGGATGAGCGTTTTATACAGATGCAAAATGAAATACCTTATTTAAAAACTTGGGGAATTGCTTTAGATGACAAGATTAATCCTAAAAAACTTTCCAGTGGTCAGAAACAGTTAATCTCTGCTTTACGAGCGTGTTTTTTAAAAAAACCTATTTTACTTTTTGATGAAATTTCTTCTGCGCTAGATTCAGAACTAGAAGAAGCATTAAGAAAATTAGTGCTTTGGGTACAAAAAGATTCCATTACTTTTGTGGTGGCCCATCGTTTAGAAACAATTATCTCTGCGGATAACATATTAGTTCTTGGCGGAGGGCGTCTAGTGGCTAGTGGGACGCATCAAGAGCTCTTAAAGCAAAGTGAGCTTTATCAAAAATTTATTAAAGAAATTACTGCTGTTTAGTTAAAATTGCGGTATTTTTTAGGAACAAAATTATTTTAGGAGATTTTTTTATGAAAAAAATGACACAAGTAGGATTTCTGATAATTTCTTTTTTATTTGTAGCGTGTAGTAAAGGAAATACAGGGCCTAAGTTTGAATTTAAATCCACAGAAAAAGCAGGTGTAGTGGCCAGTATAGAAG
>JAGOVR010000092.1 GCA_018060635.1 Bacteriovoracaceae bacterium | reverse complement strand
CGTTAGTTTTTTTATTTCTGCTTCCCAAGCATTAATTTTTTCTACGATAGGACTAAGAATCTTAATATCACGATCTTGTTTTGTGCCAAAAATTTTTCGTAAGAACGTCATTTCTACTCCTTAAAACCAATAAAAAAATAATGAAGCTATCATAGCCTTTAATTTAAGATAAAGAAAAGAGGATCTACAGGCACACCGTTAACTCTTACTTCATAATGGAGATGAGGACCTGTGGAACTACCAGTGCTTCCGATACTTGCAATAAGTTGGCCACGCTCAATCATGTCTCCTGCTTTTACGTAAAGTTTACTAGAATGTGCAAAAAGAGTTTCCATTCCGTAACCATGATCTAAATTAAGGAAGCGTCCAAAGCCACTTTTATTTCCTGCAAAAACTACAACACCGTTGGCAGGGGCAAAAATTTTTGTCCCCGAAGGAGCCGCAATATCTAGCCCCTCGTGCATTTTAATTTTTCCAGAGTAGGGGCTGTTACGCAATCCAAAAAAACTGGTAATGGCTCCCTTGGCAGGTAGGATAGAAGGAGTTGCTCCCAGCAGAGATTTTTTATCCAGAAAAAACTGATCAAGATGGTTGAGTTCTGATTCAACTTGTTTGGCAAAATCTTTGAGTTTTAAAAAACGAAAATCAAAACGAGCAAACTCTTTAGAAAGAGCAAAGCTTTGGCGAAAAAGAGGAGAGATGTTTTTAGAAAGATCAGGAGATGTTTCTAAACCAAATTGGCTGGCCATTTTTTTTTCATACATTTGTTCTAGTTTAATAAATTGAGGTTCTTTTTCTTCTAGAAAACTTTGGCTGGCAGAAGACCAATTAAAAGAGGGAGATTCGTGAAGACTTACAGGAAACATTCCTTGTTCAACGCCTGAAAGAATTTTTAGTTTTTTCTCAAAGGTTTTAATACGTTCTAAATCCTCACCTAGTGCATTCATTTTCATTTGAAAAGTTTGTAATTGTTCTTTGAGATCTCTATTTTCAACCACTAGATGCTTATTCTCATAAACTTGTTGAATAATCTTATAGTAGTCATAGCCTAGGATGACTAAAACAATCAGTAGCAGGGCAAAAAACAGAGATAAGAAACGAAAGAAAAAACGAGGAATTTTCAGTGTTTTAACTGATTTATTGCCATCGGGGATCAGCATGAGAGTGTAATGACGATTCATAGAAAATCCTTTCATCAAAAATCAATGAATTAAAAAAGATAATATAGTCTTAAACTTTATTTATGAAAAGTTTAATGCGCTAAGGAAAGAATAACAGAAATATTGTCTTGTCCACCACGTTCATTTGCCATACTAATAAGAGCATTCACACAGTTTTCTAAGTCTTTTTGCTGGGCAGAAGCGGGATCAGGAATGGTATGAAGCAGAACGCCAAGTATTTCTAGGTTAGAAAGTCTGCCGTAGAGTCCATCAGAGCAAAGGAGGAATAGATCATTTTTTAAAACTTTATAGGAATAGATGTCACTTTCTACTTGAGCATCAAAACCTACTGTTTTAAGTAAAACATTTTTCATTTTATCCAAATGAGCTTGCTCACGAGTGTAAATTCCTAAATTAATTTTCTCTTGGACAAAAGTGTGATCCTTGGTAAGTTGAAATAATTCGCCTTGGCTCAAAAGATAAGATCTGGAATCACCTACGTGTACAATACTTAGAGCACCTTCATGATAAAGATGAGCTGTTACAGTTGTTCCCATTCCTTTAAGTTTAGAATCGGCTTGAGCTTTTTTATAGATAGTTGCATTGGTGTAAGAGAGGGCTTCCTGTAAGAGTCGTTTTTTTTCCAGATGAAAATTATTTTGAATAAATTCTTGAAAAACTACAATAGCAGTTTGGGCGGCAATGTCTCCTGCTTGATGCCCCCCCATCCCATCCGCCACCAGACAAAGAAGGTGTTTTGGATCAATCAGGATAGCGTCTTGATTCGTCATTCTTTTGCGGCCAATATCTGTTTTTCCGTAAGAGAGAAGAGGCAAAAAAAGCTCCTTAAGTAAGGTGCGGTAGCACTTTTCTTTGGCAATTGTAAATATCTAAACCTAAAGATTGTCGCTAGACTCTCTGTTTTTGTCAACGAAACCTAAGGTCTTTCTTTGCTGTTGGAATCTTTATTAGTTAATGTATATAATGGGAGAAACTGTTGAGATCTTAGGAAAAGGGGAATGATCATGGCCAAGTTTAACATTGATGAGTTTGTAAGTAAGAACTTTAATATGAGTGATTTTTCTCATTTGCATTGGATGGGTTCTTATCAACAATATATGGATTTAGTGATGAGTAATCCACAAGTGACTCGCAATGCCTTTCAGCGAATTTACGAGATGATCCTCTCTTATGGAACAAGCAAATATACAGAGTATAAAAAAGACATTATTCATTATAATTTTTTTGATGATCCTATTGATAATGGAAAAGATGCTATTTTTGGAATTGATGTTCATTTGATGAAATTAGTTAATTTTTTTGAATCAGCCGCCTCTGGCTACGGTACAGAAAAAAGAATTCTTCTTTTACACGGACCAGTAGGTTCTTCTAAGTCGACGATTGCCAGACTTATTAAAAAAGGATTGGAGCATTATTCTCGCACAGATGAAGGAGCTCAATATACTTTTACGTGGGTTGATAGCGAAGCTCCTGATCTATTAGGTTTACAAAAAAGTTTTCCTTGTCCTATGCATGAGGAACCTCTAAAGCTTATTCCTAAAGAAGTGAGAGAATTATTGTTAACTGAAATGAATAAAGGGAAAAAACAACACGGTAAAATTAGAATTAAAGGGGACCTTTGTCCCGCCTGTCGCTATATTTATAATCAGTATATGTTAAAGTACGCAGGCGATTGGAAAAAAGTTGTTTCGCACATTGAAATAAGAAGACTGCTTCTTTCAGAAAAAGATCGTATAGGGATTGGAACATTCCAACCTAAAGATGAAAAAAATCAAGACTCAACTGAGCTGACAGGTGACATTAATTATCGAAAGATTGCGCAGTATGGATCAGACTCAGATCCTAGAGCATTTAACTTTGATGGTGAATTTAACATTGCGAATAGAGGAATTATTGAATTCATTGAAATGCTAAAGTTAGATGTAGCTTTTCTTTATGATTTACTAGGAGCATCTCAAGAACAATGCGTAAAACCCAAAAAATTTGCTCAAACCGATATTGATGAAGTTATTTTAGGGCATACCAATGAACCAGAGTTTAGAAAATTACAAAGCAATGAGTTCATGGAAGCTCTTCGCGATAGAACAGTTAAGATTGACGTGCCTTATATTACAAGGCTTGACCAAGAAGTAAAAATTTACAAAAAAGATTTTAATCCAGAGAGAATTCCTCACATCCACATAGCCCCTCATACTATTGATATGGCTTCTACTTGGGCCCTACTTACTCGCTTAGAAGAGCCAAAAAAATCGGATCTGACTAAGTTACAAAAATTAAAGCTTTATAATGGGAAAACTCTTCCAGGATATAATGAAGAAAATGTTAAAGAGCTGAGGAAAGAAGCGATGAGAGAAGGATTATCTGGTATTTCTCCACGCTATATACAAGACAAATTATCTAATGCTTTAGTTAAAAATGCAGAAGCAGGATGTCTTAATCCTTTTATGGTTTTTAACGAGTTAGAATCAGGACTTAAGCACCATGCGCTGATTAATTCACCAGACTTATTAGATCACTATCGTGAGATGCTTTCAGTAACTCGTCAGGAGTATGAAGATACTGTAAAAAATGACGTGCAAAAAGCTATTTCTGTGGATGAGCAAGCCATTCAAACATTGTGTGCTAATTACATTGATCATGTAAAAGCCTACACTCAAAAAGAGAGAGTACGTAACAAGTATTCCAATAAATTAGAAGAAGCAGATGAGCGTTTTATGCGTTCAGTAGAAGAAAAAATTGATATCCCTGAATCCAGAAAAGATGATTTCAGAAGAGAAATTATGAATTATATTGGGGCTCTTGCCATTGAAGGTAAAACTTTTGATTATAAAACCAATGAAAGACTGCACAGAGCTTTAGAGCTTAAACTTTTTGAAGATCAAAAAGATACCATAAAACTAACAACTATTATTTCTAATGTTGTGGACAAAGCGACACAGGAAAAAATTGAAGTAGTGAAATCTAGGCTCATTAAAAATCAAGGCTACTGTGAAATTTGTGCAACAGATGCTCTTAATTTTGTGGCCTCTATTTTTGCTAAAGGTGATTCGATTAAATCGTAAAGGAGTTTTTTGTGAATCACCCCATCAAAAGGGATCATGCTCGCTTTCGCAAAATTGTGAAAGGAAAAATTCGAGAGAATTTGAAACGATATATTTCACAAGGTGAAATGATTGTTCCTAAAGGTAAAGATAAGTTTCAAGTGCCTGTTCCACAAATTGAAGTCCCTCATTTTAAATTTGGAGAACGCTCTCAAGGGGGAGTAGGGCAAGGACAGGGAAATGCAGGAGAACCTGTTGAAGGTGAGGGAGAAGGACAACCCGGCCTTGGTGAAGCAGGAGAAGGGGCTGGAAAAAAAGAAAAAGAATTACAAGTAGAACTTTCCAGTGAAGAGCTTGCCAGTATTTTAGCGGAAGAGTTAGAACTTCCACGCATTGAACCTAAAGGTAAAAAACAACTTAAGTCCATCGTCAATCGTTACACTTCTATTGGAACGAAAGGGCCTGATTCCCTTCGCCATGTCAAACGCACTTATAAAGAAGCACTGAAAAGACAAATTTCTTCAGGTGTTTATACGCCTGATAATCCAGTGGTTGTTCCCATTCGCCGTGATATGCGTTTTCGCGCGAGTGATAATAAAACAGAATTTGAAAATTCAGCTGTGGTAATTTACATGATGGATGTTTCAGGTTCGATGGGCGATGAACAAAAAGAAATTGTAAGAACAGAGAGTTTTTGGATTAATTTATGGCTTAAAAGCCAATATAAAGATGTAGAAATTCGCTATATCATTCATGATGCTACAGCCAAAGAAGTGGATGAGGATACTTTTTTTAAAACTAGAGAAAGCGGGGGAACTCTTATTTCTTCGGCTTATAATTTATGTAAAGAGATTATTGAAAAAGACTATAACCCTAGTGAATGGAACATTTATCCTTTTCATTTTTCAGATGGTGATAACTGGTCAGCTGATGATACGAAGGTTTGCTTAGATTTATTAAAAGATTTCCTTTTACCAGCTAGTAATGTTTTTTGTTACGGACAAGTAGAGAGTCGCTATGGTTCGGGACAATTTTATAAGGATCTTAATGCTTTTTTTGGCGAAAAAAATGAAGAAGTTATTTTAAGTAAAATTAAAAATAAAGAAGGTATTCTGGATTCCATTAGAGAATTTTTAGGAAAAGGCAAGTAAATGAATAGAACCTATCCTTTAGATGGAGAACTATTAAAAATAAAAAATGAGATTAGAGCTCACGCTTTAAATTATGGTTTAGATTTTTTTGAAGTTATTTTTGAAGTTTGTGATTATGACACTATTAATATTTTAGCGGCTCAAGGTGGATTTCCTGCGCGCTATCCTCATTGGCGTTTTGGGATGGATTATGACCAGCTTTCTAAGGGCTATGCTTACGGCATGCAAAAAATTTATGAGATGGTTATTAACACGGACCCTTCGTATGCTTATTTGCTAAAAGCCAATCACATGGTGGATCAAAAAATTGTGATGGCCCATGTCTATGCTCACAGTGATTTTTTTAAAAACAATGCGTGGTTTAAAGGCACCAATCGTAAAATGATGGATGTGATGGGGAATCATAGTACTAAAATTAGGCGTTACATGGAACGCTATGGTCAAGAAGTCGTAGAAAATTTTATTGATAAAGTTTTATCTTTAGAAAATCTCATTAGTACGGCAGATTTATTTGAAGGACCAGAGGCTGTTCGCCGTCGAGAAGAGTTAGATTCGCAGGCCATAAGAGAATCAAAAGATGAGAGTCAAGATGGGCGTAGCCAAGCGCTGAAGTCATTTATGCGTAGTCAAAAAAGAATTTTTAATGAAGATGATGTTTCTAGAGAAGAAAAGCAGGAGCAAAAAGTAAAGTTTCCTGCAACTCCTCAGCGCGATATTATGCATTTCTTAGCAGAA
>JAGOVR010000091.1 GCA_018060635.1 Bacteriovoracaceae bacterium | reverse complement strand
GTGTTTTACCTGATAATAAACCCAATTGATTCTCATTTAAGTGCAAGGGATCTTTAGTTTTTTGAGAAAGAGGGATATTTTCATAAAAATTTACAAACTTACTTTTAATTTCCACTGGTGCAAAGACGTCATAAGAGAGTGCGTCTTCTTGTATAAAAATATTTTTTAAAGCTTCTCTACCATCAGTAAATTGATAGGTAACCGTAGCGTTGCCTAAATCTACATCTGTAAAAAGAACATACCTAGCTAAATTTATTTCTGAAACCTCTTCTAACTTGTCATCATAATAAGTCGCTTGATACTTTTTTTTCTTTTTAAAATCAATTTTGATATCACTCACTGACTTAATTGGGTTAACTCCTAAATTAATAAGAAGTATTCCCCCTCTTAAAGCTGGAAATTTTGTTTCTACCATTTGCTTAGTAAAAAAGGGAATAAACTCTGTAGACTCACCTTCTGTAATGAATAAATTAACATAAGTGGGTAAATAGTCCGCACTCAGTTTTACCTTTCCTGCTAGTAAATTTTGACCTTTAATATTTTGATTAATAAGAACTGAAGAAATATCCTGTGTGACTGATAAATCCTCTGTTCGTAAAGCTAGAGCTGTAAAATCTAAATCTTCTTTAATAATTTTTTTGCTTTCTCCTAAAGAAAACTCTATACCTTTCAATCTTAATTTAGAATTAAATGTTTGCGACTTATGCTCTAGTTTACTGAAAAAAGTGGGAAGGCTTTCTGTATTTTCTTCTTCTTCTTGCTCCATAAAATCCAAAGGGATCTCTTCTAATGGTATTTCTATTTTTTTACGAGGAAGACGTTTAACTTCTGCAATTTTTTTTTCTTCACGCTCAATTACTTTTTTTACAGAATCTGAAACGGCTGATTTATACCCCTCTTTTTTGGGCTCTTCGTAAGTATAGGAAACTAGTTCTGAACCTTTTTCTGCACTTTTTATCTCTTGTGTTTTTTTAGCAGAGCTAGACTCTAATAACTTTTTTTCTACTAAATGAAGTTGCTCTTCAAAATACTGAGCAGAATCTTTTGCTGTGGCACAAAAAATAGAAAAATTTAAGATGAACAAAAAGATAAGCCAACTCTTAAACATGAGAGCATTTCCCGACTAAATAAGTTTAGTACCTATTGTAGTCGTAATAAGATCAATTTCCAAGGATTTAAGAGTCGTTTGAAAAAGCCGTATTTTGTACAAAATTTTTAATTAAATCATTTATCTGCGGAACCGTTTCGAGATCTTTCTTTTGAAACAGCGCAGTAATAAATTCATGATCAAGATTAAGTGAAATTTCCTTAGCTTCTTTACCTGTATTAGCAATTTTTTTAACGTAGGGCTCCATAGCATCGAAAGATGCTTGAATTCCTGTCACCTCGGCAACTTCTTTAATATTTTTTGCAACATTGCTTCTACTAGTCTCCATAGAAATACCGATCTCTCTTAAGAACTTTGGAGAAAAATTAGCAGGATTCACCATCTGCATTAAAGCTATATTTAAATCATCACGACAACTCGAAAAAACTTTTTGAAAATAATCTTCAGAAATTTTGGTCACATTACCTAAAGCACTTTTATAGGCACTCTCATCTGCAAAAAAATCCCTAGGGTTATGACCTAACATCAATGCAATTTCTGCCACCAATATATTGTCATCAACTCTTTTCACTCGACAAATATTAGTCGCAAACTCTCCAATAGACTCCATGACTAACTTATTCTTCTTTCCCACTTCTACTAAAGCACGAGGTGAAAGAGGACGTGAAAACACCAATGAAGCATATTCTTTACTTACACTCACTGGAATAGTCTGCGTTCTTTTTGCTAATTCATTAGCAACTTTTAAGGGAACCAAAGGAAAAAATGTCACTAAACTTTGTAAGGGTTTATTGTCATAACAACGAGTAAATATTTTTTCATAGGCCTTAATTTCATTGGATAATTTGGATAAATTTTCTGGACTATAATTAGCTTCTGCAAAAAGTCTTTTAATATTAAAAAAACTTTCTCTGACCTCTTTATTTAAGGTGCAATGATGAGAATTAGTTACGATATCATTATGCAGGCTATTAATATTTTGCATGATATCCGTACTCGCTGTACTCGCAATAAAACGACTAGGTCCATAAAGTGCTAATTCCTCTTCTGGAATAACAAATTCCTCTACTATTTCAGAACTTATAAACACCACGTGAGGTCTAAGCTCTGCAAAAGCCAAATAGTGGACAAAAAAAGACAAGATTATAAAGCTAAATTTTTTCATCATGTATTAAATTCCAACACGTTAGAGTCATATTGCTTATCGTCTAAATTTAAAAAAACTTTAAGTAAGTGAAAGTGGTTCTATGGGACCAAACCTTAAGAATTGATTTTAAAAACCAAAAGTTTCCCCTATAATAATTAAAAAACAAGAGGTTACTTCACATGAAAAAAATATGTATGGCCATTTTTCTAAGTTTTTTATTCTTAGGTTGCGTAGCTCCTAGTAGGAGAGCAGAGCCCACTATCAAAGGAACTATTCAATCCTATATGGGACACTTCACTAATTGCTATAGCAAGTATGATGATTTTGATTCTGGAAAACCTTCGGAAGGTGACTTAGCTGTTATTTTTGTAGTAACTCCTTCAGGAGATGTGGGAAGCGCAGGTGTGGAAGAAGGGTCAACACTTAAAGAAGAAGTCCAACAATGTGTTATCCATGTCTTTAAAGATATTAAATTCACTCCCGTTAATTCTGGTAAAGCAGTTAAAATGCGCCACAAGTTTAAATTTTCAGCTAAATAAGTTAAGGGGAATTACTCTCTGATTCAGCATTAAGCATTGCTAAAACTTGAATCACATTTTCTTCATTTTGCTTTAAATCTAGAACATAGTTAGAATTAATATAACGAGCATCTCCCACAATAGTATAAACATTTTCTTTCCAATTTAATCTTTCATTATAAGGAAGATCTTCTATTTCTGTAGTGGCATCATACTGCAACTCAAAAGGAGTGGACTCATAATAACTTTTGAGTTTTAAACAAGAGGCAATATCTAAATGAGGAAATAAAAAATACTGCTTAGATAAAGTAGGTTGATAAATTCTTTCAAATTTTGTTTGTGGTCTTAAAAAAATAACCTTATCAATATGAAATAATAATGCGTAATGATTTCTTTCTCCTTTAAGCTCACAATAAATTCTTTCTTTAGCTACTCGGTATTTAGCAGAAACACTTCCTAATTGCGTTTCAATTAAGTAAGAATCCTGTGCTGAAAGAGAAAATGAAATAAAAAAGAAAACATAAAAAATATTTTTCATGTTGCTTATTGTAATAGCCCATAAAAAATATTCAAGACAGGTAAAACTTTCCTGTGGAAGTTACTTAGAAGCTAAAGCTAGTTTCAAGCGCACTTCGGCACGAGCTAATTTTCTTTGAAATTTTAAAATAGAATTATCATCTAATGTTTCTTTACCACTTAATTTTTCTTTGGAAAGAGCCAGTGCTTTTTCTGCCCTTGTGCGATCAATTTCAGAAGACTTCTCAGAGGTGTGAGCTAAAATAATAATTTCATTTTTCAAAACTTTGCATAGCCCTGTAGTCGATGTGAAATGCTGAGTCCCTTGAGCATTTTTCAAGGTAATAACTCCTGTCCCCAATTCCGTTACGAAATGAGTATGCTCAGGCAAAATATCTACCTCTCCACGAGAAGTAGGAATAATAACTTCCGTCGCCTCAAAATCCTTTAATAGAATTCGTGATGGTGTGAAGAGAGATACTTTAAAATAAGCCACCGTTATTTTCCTTCTTGAAGTTTCTTAGCTTTTTCTAATACTTGGTCTAAACCACCCACTAAGTAGAAAGCTTGCTCTGGAATATGATCAAGCTCTCCTGCTAAAATCGCTTTGAATGATTTTACTGTGTCTTCAATTTTTACGAATTGACCTGGAAGACCTGTAAATTGAGCCGCTACGAAAAAAGGTTGAGATAAAAACTTCTGAACTTTTCTCGCACGACCTACTAATTTTTTCTCTTCTTCTGAAAGTTCATCCATCCCTAAAATGGCAATAATATCTTGTAGCTCTTTATAGCGCTGAAGAATTTGTTGAACTCCACGAGCTACAGCATAGTGTTCTTCCCCCATAATTTCTGGAGATAAAATTCTAGAAGTTGAAGCTAGAGGATCCACCGCTGGATAAATTCCAAGCTCTGCAATCTGACGAGATAAGTTAGTTGTTGCATCTAAGTGAGCAAAAGTTGTTGCTGGTGCTGGATCAGTATAATCATCTGCGGGAACGTAAATAGCTTGAATAGAGGTAATCGATCCATTTTTAGTAGAAGTAATACGCTCTTGCATAGCTCCCATTTCAGTTCCTAGTGTTGGCTGATATCCCACCGCTGATGGAATACGACCAAGAAGAGCTGAAACCTCAGAACCTGCTTGTGTAAAACGGAAAATATTATCTACGAAAAAAAGTACGTCTTTATTTTCTTCATCACGGAAATATTCAGCTACTGAAAGACCTGTTAATCCTACTCTAGCTCGGGCTCCAGGTGGCTCATTCATCTGACCATAACAGAGAGCTGTTTTTGAAATAACTCCCGACTCTTTCATCTCCATCCAAAGATCATTTCCTTCACGAGTACGTTCACCTACTCCTGCAAACACTGAGTATCCTCCGTGTTGAGTAGCAATATTATTAATAAGCTCCATAATAAGAACGGTCTTTCCTACTCCCGCTCCACCGAATAAACCAATTTTTCCTCCTTTAACGTAAGGAGCTAAAAGATCAATAACCTTGATCCCTGTAGAAAAAGGTTCAAGCTTAGTCGATTGATCTTCAAAAGAAGGAGGAGCTCTGTGAATTGAATATTCTTTTTTAGCATTAATGGGACCCATTTCATCTACAGGTTCACCAATGACATTAATAATTCTTCCTAAAACTTCAGGACCTACTGGAGTTTGAATGGGGCGCCCAGTATCACGTACTTCTAAACCACGGGCCAAACCATCAGTTGCGTCCATAGCAATACAACGAACAGTATTATCGCCTAAGTGAGAAGCCACTTCGATCACTAAGTTAAACTCTCCTCCCCCCAAGGATTTATTGGTAAGCCTTAGCGCATTATAGATAGGAGGAATTTTTCCTTCTGGAAATTCCACATCTACTACGGGGCCTAAAACTTGTTTTACTCTTCCTACAACAGTTTCCATTTTAATCACTCCTTAAGCATTTTGAGACTGAGCACCCGAAATCACTTCAATTAATTCAGTGGTAATGGCGGCTTGTCTCACTTTATTCATTTTAAGTGTTAATGTTCTAATCATTTCTTTTGAATTTTTAGTAGCACTATCCATAGCTGTCATACGAGAACCGTGCTCAGAAGCTACCGAATCCAACATTTTTGTGTACAAAGAGGACACATAAACTTGGGGAATAATAGCATTTAAAATTTCTGAAGGTGCTGGTTCATATTTAAAATCAAAAGGGAACTCTTCTTTTAATTTTTCTTTTTCTTCTTGAGGAAGAGTCATAGGTAAAACTTGAGAAACTTTAGGCTCTATACTCATAGCTGACTTAAAAGAATTGTAAGCTACAAAAACTTTTCCTACTTCTCCTGTCATAAAAAGATGAGAAAGCTCTTCTGCTACTTTTCTTATTTCATCATAACTAGGATCGATACGAGCAAAGGTAAAAGTTTTTCCTTCATTTACTTCCTGCTTAATGACATCTCTAACTTTTTTTCCAATAAAATAAAATTTAAATTCTACTTCTGGATTATTTTTAATAAAAGCACGAACAGCCTTAGTTAAATTACTATTAAAACCGCCGCATAAACCTTTATCTGAAGAAATAACTAAAATGAGAGCACGTTCAGAAACTTCTTCTTTAGGTATGGCTAAAAAAGGATGTTCATAACCTTGCACCAAAGCGGAAATAGTTTTAATACTTTTTTCCAACTCTCCCGCATAAGGCCTTGCCCCTTGAATCGCTGACTGAGCACGAGCAAGTTTCGCCGCTGAAACGAGCTTCATAGCACTCGTAATCTTATGCGTTCCCTTGGTACTTTTAATTTTCTTTTTAAGATCTTTTACGCCAGCCATATTTACTCGTATTTGTTTGTTTGTAAAAAGACACTAAT
>JAGOVR010000090.1 GCA_018060635.1 Bacteriovoracaceae bacterium | reverse complement strand
GATATCGTATGGCATTTAAATTTGCAGGAGAATCTAAAAAAACCACTATTGAAAAAATAGAATGGTCAGTTTCTCGCAATGGTTTTTTAACTCCTGTCGCCATTGTGGCTCCAGTAGAATTAAGTGGAGCAAAAATTAATAGAGTTACACTGCATAACTATGGTCTGGTAAAACAGTTAGAGATTAAAAAGGGAGATGAGATTGAAATTGTCAGATCAGGAGAAGTTATTCCTAAGTTCTTATCAGTTATTAAATCATCTCATGAGTCTTTAGCTATTCCTTCGGCGTGCCCTAGTTGCCAGGAAAAAGTATTTGCAGAAGATATTCGCTTAATTTGTAAAAATAAAAACTGTCCTGATCAGATAAAAGAAAATATTTTAAATTTTATTCAAAAGATAGGGATAGAAGAAATTTCCTCTAAAAGGTTGGAAGAGATGATCAAAATGGGTCTGGTTAAAAACATAGCAGATCTGTATTTTTTAAAAGAAGAAGATTTTTTAAAATTACCAAAAGTAAAAGAAAAGCTTTCTCAAAAATTTTTTGAGAGTATTCAGGCATCTAAGAAAAAAGATATTATTACTTTTTTGTCAGCCTTAGGTCTTACAGGGGGAGCTTATAATAAATGTGAAAAAATTGTTCTGGCAGGCTATGATACTTTGGATAAAATAAAAAATTTAACGCTAGATAAGCTTTGTGCTATTGACTCTTTTGCTGAGAAATCTTCTAAAGAGCTTTTAAATTCCTTAGAAGAAAAATTTGATTTACTAGAAGTTTTACAGAAAGTAGGTTTTTCTTTTCAAGAGCGAAAAATTAAAAATAATCCTTTTAAAGGTAAGCGCCTTTGTATTACAGGAGAGTTAAGTGTGAAGCGTTCAGAAATGCAAAATTTGATTCGAGAGCTAGGGGGTATTATTGCCACAGGGGTATCTTCTAGTACAGATTATCTCTTAACTAATGAAGAAGATTCTACTTCTTCTAAATTTAAAAAAGCGCAGGAATTAAATATTCCAGTTATAAGTGAAGAAATTTTTTATAAAATGATTAAGGATTAAAAATGGCCAAAAAATCTTCGATCTATGTTTGCCAAAGTTGTACCTATCAATCGCCTAAATGGATGGGGAAGTGCCCTGAATGTAATCAGTGGAATAGTTTTTTAGAGGAAGTAGAATCACCTAAAAATATTCCTCTCTCAAAACAAGCCAATTTTGAAAGAGAAAGTGTTCCCAAAATAATTGCCGATATAGAAGCACAAGACCATAAACGAATGCAAACATCTATTTTTGAATTTGACCGAGTGATGGGTGGAGGTATCGTTCAAGGCTCTTTAACACTTATTGGAGGAGAACCAGGGATTGGAAAATCTACTCTTCTTTTAAATGTTGCTGGAAAAATTGCCAGTCTTAATCCTAGGGAAAAAGTTTTGTATGTAAGCGGAGAAGAATCCGAATCTCAAGTAGCTGATCGTGCTCGTAGAATGGGAATTTCAGCGAATAATTTGTATCTATGTAACGATTCCATTTGGCAAAATATTTTAACGCATATAAAAAAAATAAAACCAAAATTTTTTATCTTAGACTCTATTCAAACCACCACATCAGATGAAATTGCCTCTCCCCCTGGAACGATTTCTCAAATTAGAGAAGTAACTTACGAAGTCATGAACTATTCCAAAGCATGGAACATGAGTAGTTTTATTATTGGCCATGTGACTAAAGAAGGAAATATCGCAGGACCTAAAATTTTAGAACACATGGTAGATACTGTTATTTATTTTGAAGGAGATGAGTTTGGGCATTATCGAATTTTACGTGCCATAAAAAATCGTTACGGAAATATTAATGAAGTTGGTCTTTTTGAAATGGGAGATAAAGGACTTATAGAAATTAAAAATCCATCGCAATATTTTGTAGATGCACCACTGGAAAATTCTTACGGCAGATCTCTTACTTGTATTGTAGAGGGCAGTCGTTCTCTTTTTATAGAAATCCAAGCTTTAGTGGTTGAAAATAAATTTGGAACAGCAAGGCGTACTACTCAAGGAGTTGATACCAATCGTGTGGCCATGCTAGTGGCTGTGATTGAAAAATATATGGGAATACCCTTAAGTTTTAATGATATTTATCTCAATGTGGTGGGTGGTATAAAACTTACTCAACGAGAATCAGATTTAAGTATCATTGCTTCACTTTTGGGTTCTTATTCTAATAAATCATTAGATCCTTCCACTGTTTTTGTGGGAGAAGTGGGGCTTACAGGAGAAGTGCGTAATGTTCCCTTCATGGAAGGGAGGATTAAAGAAATGGAGCAAATGAATTACAAACGTCTCATTACTTCTTATAAAGTAGCTCAAGATTTTGCTAAAAAATCAAAACTAGAAATTATAGGAATTAAAAAAGTGAGTGAGCTTACTAAGATTTTAAATTAAAAGGATAAAGCGTTGAGATCAATACTTACTTTACTAATAATGATCCCTTTTTTGCTTGAAGCCCAAGAAGCCCAAGAAGCTCAAGACAAAGATTTTTTAATTTTTGAGCAGTATCAAAAAACACAAACAGCAGATCAATTAATTCAAAAGTTAAACAAGTATTTATTAAAGAATTATTTAAGTAGTCCTTTATTAGATTTAACAGAAGAAAGGTTTATTTTAAAAGATGTCAGTGGTGCTATAACATTTCAATTAGATTTGATTCCACAAGAAAACGAAGATAAGTTACAAGAATTTTCTATTAAAGAGAATTATAAAAAGCCTTTAAGAGGTTTTAAAATTGCTTTAGACCCAGGACATTTTGGGGGAAAGCTTGCAAAAACAGAAGGCAAATATATTGAGTTTGAAGAAGAAGGGGTTAAGTATTGTTTTGCAGAAGGTGATTTGACACTTATGACAGCTTTTTTCTTGGAACGTTTCTTAAAAAAAGCAGGAGCAGAAGTATTAATGACAAAAAAAAATGTAGGAGATTGTGCCTATCAAGATTCTTATAAAAAATGGAAAAGACAAAATAAAACATTAGTTGATAAATATGAAAAAGAATGGAGTCTACTAAATAAAGAGTTTTTCCCTTTGGATTACGCCGCTCGTGCTCAAAAAATCAATGAATTTGAGCCTGATCTTTCTATTGTTATTCATTATGATGTTTCTGCAAATAGACCCGAACAAACTACTACAAAAAACTCTTTAATGTTTTATATCCCTGGTTCTTTTTTAGCGGGAGAACTTAGCACAGAAGAAGAGCAATATGAGTTTCTAAGATTGCTCTTAACAGATGATATTCTTAAATCACATAAGTTAGCAAAAAAGATAACAGATAGTTTTAAAAAATCCTTTCCTGCAGTTCCTTTAATAAATCATGCCATGAAGAATACTATTTTTATTGAGCGTGGAATTCTAGCACGCAACTTAGCCTTAACTCGTATGATTCATGGGCCACTGGTTTACGGTGAGACTTTCTATCAAGATAATAATGAAATTTGTGCAGAATTAGATAAAAAAAATAAATGCATAAAATGGCTTTGGGGTCCAGCTAAAACCAAAGAGGTAGCTCAAGCTTACTTTAAAGGAATTTTAAATTATTTTCTTCAATAATTTTTTTCTATAAATTTTTTCCAATTATTTTTTTTAATATTAAGATAAGAAGAATATTTTGTTTCTTTGTTAAAAATTTTTTCTTCTTTCCAAAATTTCTGTAAATGTTCTATATCTAAAATTTGTGCCCCTACCGCCGCCGCTAGTCCTGCACCATAAGAAGTTGTTTCAATAATGTGCGGGCGAATAATATCAGTTGTAGAAATATCCGCTTGCATTTGCATGAGTAAATTATTTTGGGTGGCTCCTCCATCTACTTTTATTCTAGATAGAGATAATTTTGTTTCTGCACGAAAAGCTTCAATGAGATCATTAATAGAAAGAGCAATTCCTTCTAGGCAAGCTCTGGCCAACTGAGCAGAAGTTGTTCCTCTACTAAGGCCTGTAATAGTTCCTTTAGCTTCAGATTTCCAATAAGGAGATCCAAGTCCTGTAAAAAAAGGTAAAAAAAGAATATCTTGCATTTGGTTAAGATCAATTACCTGCTCTGCAAGATTTTCAATTTCTTTGGCATGATTAATTATTTTTAAATTATCTCTTAACCACTGAACAGCGGCTCCAGCAATATAACAACTTCCTTCCAAAGCATAATAGATTTCTTTTTCTGTTTGATAAGAGATGGTAGTGAGAAGACCTAAGTTAGAAACATAAGGTTTTGTTCCAGTATTTAAAAGAAGAAAAGCTCCTGTGCCATAGGTGCACTTCATAGAACCTTCTCCTGTTCCATTTTGTCCAAAAAGAGCTGATTGTTGATCACCCAAAATACCTGTGACAGGGATCCCGTCAGGTAAAAAAGATAAATTTTTTGTTTTACCAAAAAGTCCAAAAGAAGGCTTCACTTCTGCAAGAAGTGAAGAATCTATTTTAAAAAAACGGCAAAGCTCTTCATCCCACTTACCTGTTAAAATATTAAAAAGTTGAGTCCGAGAAGCATTAGAGCCTTCAGTGGCATGGACACCTGTCAGTTTATAAAGCAGAAAAGAATCAATAGTTCCTAGGAGAAGATTTTTTTCTGTATAGGCTTTTTGTACGGCAGTATTATTTTCTAATAGCCAAGCCATTTTAGTAGCAGAGAAATAAGGATCAAGAGGTAGTCCCGTTTTTTCTTTAATTTTTTGTTCATGCTGTTTAAGGCTTTGGCATTTTTCATAAGTCCTACGATCTTGCCATACAATAGCAGGAGCTAAAGCTTTTCCTTGTTTGTTAAAAGCACAGGTTGTTTCTCTTTGATTAGTTATTCCAATGGCTACAATTTCTTGTCCTGTGAGATTATTTTTTTTAAGAAGTTTAGTGACAGTATTTTCTATTGTTTTCCAGATAATATCTAAATCATGCTCTACCCAATCAGCTTGGGGGAAAAATTGTTTAAAATCTTCGTCACTTTGGTCAAAATAAGAAAAGGTTTTTGTATCAATAAGTCCCGCTGTTGTTCCTGTCGTTCCTTGATCTAGAGTTAAAATGTAAGACATAAAAATCCCTTTATCTTAAACGTACTTGGGCATCAGGACCTACAATCAAGTTGACCATATATTCCCAAAGAGTCCCAATTTGTCCATTAATGGCATACATCGTAAAAAGAGAGATAGACATGAGAGCTAAAAGAAGTAGGACAAATTCTAAAAAACTCTGTCCACGTTCATTTGTAATGAGTACACTCTTTTGCATAGGATTCTATTTTTGGCAGAAGTTTCCCAAGAGAGCAATGAAAAAATATCTTTGGCTTTTAATTTTGTTATTTTCATTTTCAGGTTTTCTGATGTTGTTTATATTTTTAGAAAAATCGGGGTCAGATTTTCCTCCTCAAGATTTAGTACGAAATATTCAAATTCAAAAAAAAATAAATGAACTTAAGCTTGTTACAACCAAGGGATCAGTCATTGATTTTAAATCCAAACTGCCCACAGTTGTCATTTTAAATTTTTGGGCCTCTTGGTGTCCTCCTTGTTTACAAGAGCTTCCTAGTTTAAATGCATTAGCTGGGAAAGTTGCTTCTGAGGATGTGAAAATTATAGGAATTAATAGCGATGAAGATGTAACACTAGAAAGTATAAGAAAAATAGAGAAAAAGTATTCGCTAAAATTTGAAAGTGTTGCTGATCCCAAAGGTGAATTTTCTAGGCTTTTAAATATACCTCGTCTTCCCACAACCATTTTTTTAATACATGGAAAAGTTAATTTTATAGTAGAAGAACAAGAAGATTTTACCTCAAAAAAAGTAAAAGATCTTTTAGAGAGAGCACTTAAGAAAAAGCTCTAAGAGCTTCTACTTTATTTAAATAATCTTGAGGTAAATTTTTAAAAATAAAAGAGCCTGCTACTAAGTTTTGTGCTCCCGCATCGATTAAAATTTTTGCATTTTTATCGGTAACACCACCATCTACTTGAATTTGAAAATGGGCCCCTATTTTGTTTTTTCTTTGATTTAGCTCTTTTATTTTTTCTAAAATTTCTGGGATAAAAGATTGCCCTCCAAAACCAGGATTTACCGACATAAGTAAAACTAAATCTACCTTTTTTAAAAGGTAGTCAGGGATAACGCTTAAAGGAGTAGAAGGATTGAGAGAAAATCCTACACTAGGGTATATGTTTTTTAATTTTTGAATCATACGATCGTGATGGTGGCAAGCTTCCCAATGAAAAGTAAAATTATGAATTTTAACTTTTTCAAACTGATCAGCAAAAAAATCAGGATTTGTTACCATAAAATGAGCATCTAAAGG
>JAGOVR010000009.1 GCA_018060635.1 Bacteriovoracaceae bacterium | reverse complement strand
AAGAAAAGCTCTGGCGGCTGAATATTATACGGCCTTAAAATCTTTACCTATTAAACTCCTACCAGAAAAAATGTTAAAGACCTCTTCGTGGCATCTCTTCCCCATCTTTGTAAAAAACAGTCAAGAAAAAATGGCCTTACATGAATTCCTCAAGAAAAAAGAAATTGCTTCTTCCACAACCTATTATCAAATGTCTTTAACCTTAGAGCCCACCTTAAAACAATTTGCAGGTGATTGCCCTAACGCTATCACATTTGCCGAACAATCTTTTTGTCTACCCATGCATCCTTTTTTAACGTCACAAGATATTCTTGAAATAGCAAATGCCTTAAAAACTTTTTATTCATGATGCAAGACGAGATACAAGACAAAATAACCAATAACCGTGCTTATCTTGAAGGGTTTCAGTACACGCATGATAATCCTTATCATGCTAAATTAGAAAATTTTCCTTTTGTTTTATGTGATAATCAAGGAGAAGAACTTAGAGGACTTTGGAATAAAAATTTCTTTAAAAATACCAACCCTCTGCATGTAGAAATTGGAAGTGGCCATGGTCACTTTATGCTAGAGCAATGTGAAAAAAACCCTTTGATGAATTTCGTTGGTATCGATTATCGGTTTAAGCGAGGCTTTGAACTAGCTAAAAAATTAAATCTCCTTGTACCTAAAAACTTTTGTTACTTAAGAGCTAAAGCGGAACGTTTGAGTTTTCTTTTTGCCCCTCATGAAGTAGATAGCCTTTTTCTTTTTTTCCCTGATCCTTGGCCTAAAGCACGCCACCATAAAAAAAGACTTTGGCAAAATCTTTTTTTAGATGACGTTATGACTATTTTAAAAAAAGGCTCTCCTTTTTTTGTCAAAACTGATGACCTCCATTACTTTGAATGGATGCAAGAGATTTTACAACCTTACCTTGAGCAAAAAAAGCTAGAGCTCCGTTTTAAAACTTATGACCTCTGGCAAGCATCTCATTCCTCTCATTTTCTGTGTTCTTTCCAAACTAAATTTGAAAAACTTTTTATTAAAAAAAATATCCCTATTAAAGCTATGGAGCTTATATGTCTTTAGGGGAAGTTAAAGAGCTCATCAAACAAACACCTATCTCCCATATCATTGGGCGCTACGTTTCTTTGACTAAAAGAGGAACAACTTTTACAGCTCTATGTCCTTTTCATGCTGATAAAAAACCCTCGCTCACCGTCAATGATCAAAAAGGACTTTTTATGTGCTTTGCCTGCCAAACAGGTGGGGATGCCATTACTTTTGTGGAGAAATTTAAAAAAGTAGAATTTAAAGAAGCTCTGTTAGATATTGCAACTTTCATGGGATTTTCTACCGATGATCTGTTAGGTAAGAAAAAAGATCCTCGTTTTGATATGGCCTATAGAATTTTAAATCGTGCTATGGAAAATTATCGCAAAGAAGCTCTCTCCCTTAAACATCCTGCCTATAATGATTTTTTAACAAATAGAAATATCTTACCTGCTACTGCTGAAAAATTCTCTTTAGGTTATGCTCCTCATGACAATATGATGGCCAAATACTTAGGTCGCATTCCAAACCCTTCCGAAAAAAAAATGGCCCTAGAGATTGCGCAAGAGATAGGAATTATTCGCCGTGATAACAATGGCAAAGATTTTTATGATACTTTTCGTGATCGTATTATTTTTCCTATTTGGGATACCTATGGACAAATAGTAGGTTTTGGTTCGCGGGCTGTCTTTGAACATCAAAAAGGTAAATACATTAACTCCCAAGAGTCTTTTGTTTTTAATAAAAAAAATGTTTTATATGGCTTTAGCTTGGCCAAAGAAAGTATCAGACAAAAAAATGAAGTCATTTTGGTGGAAGGCTATATGGATCTTATTACCCTTCATCAACATGGTATCACTCATGCTGTGGCGGTCATGGGTGTAGCACTGGGGAAAAAAAATATTCAGATGCTAAAATCTTATACTAAAAATATTTTACTAGCTCTGGATTCTGATGATGCTGGTAAAAAAGCTATGCTCCGCATGAATGAAGATTTTATGTCTGAAGGAATTCTTCCACGCTTAGTAAGTTTTGCTCCCGCCAAAGATCCTGACGAATTTTTACAAAAAAATGGAACGGTAAAGGATTTACAAGAACGCTTTAAAAATGCTCCTGTCATGGTGGATGAACGTATCAGCGAATTAATTCCTGTAGAACCCCTAGCTTCCTCTGATTTTAAAATAGCCTTGTTGGAAAAAATTTTTTCTCTCTTAAGTCCCTTAGGAGAAGACCTCATGGCCACTGAGCGCCTTATTTTAGCGGCCGAAAAATTAGATTTAAAATCAGACCCTGCCTATATAAGAGAAAAATTTTTAGAACATTTAAAGAAAGAAAAGAAAATAACACCAACTTCTGGGAACTTACAAAGCAATGACTTGACGCACAATGAAGAAAGAGCGGACTTAGAAGTTTCTAAAAAAATTCCTATGCTCCCTCCTACCAAAAATGAGAAAATTATTTTAAGAGAAGTTATTTTACACCCTCAAAGCCTATCTCACCCTAAATTCCCAGAACTTCTTGATTTTGTTAGGCATTCTGAGGTAAAAAGAGTTTTGCGCTTTACTCAAAACTTGTATGAAGAAGTCGGAGAAGCTGAATACGTTCAAACTCTTAAGAACTATATGTTAAGAGATGAACTGAAATTAAGTTTTAGAGAAATTATAAGTAAGGCCCTATTTGACTATAGTACTCTGGAATTTGATATTAAGGTTTTAGATAAAATGATTTCTGACTGGAAAAAAATGTTGCAGTTAGAAAAACTTGGAGAAGAAATAAACCAACTTCAAGAAGAACAGAAAAAATGTTCTAGCCAAGAAGAAGCAACAATACTTATGGGAAAAATTATGCAGGCTCGTAATAATTTTTTTCAAATAAAAAATAAATGACCCCCTGTAAGGAGGCTTATGTTTAACTTAGCAAACTTTTTTACTTCTAAAGAATTTACCAAGCTGATTGCCAAGGGAAAAGAACTAACCTTCTTAACCTCGGAAGAAATAAATGATGCCATCCCTGCTGATGTAGTAGATGTAAAAACTCTGGATGAAATTCTCTCTAAACTTACGGACTCTGATATCACGTTTAAAGCCGATGAATCAGTCGCTAAAGATGAATCAGTCGAGGGACTACGTTTTGATGGAACCGATGGTGAAGTAGATATTTCCCTAGATGAAAAAGAAGAACTGCGTACTTCTTCAACTGATCCTGTAAAACTTTATCTTAAAAAAATGGGTTCAGTGGCTTTACTTACTCGTGAAGGAGAAGTTGTTATTGCCAAAGAAATTGAAGAAGGGGAAAAAGAAATTGTTCTCTCCACTCTTTCTTCCAGCCATGCGCTTAAAGAAATTGTAAAACTCAAAGAAAAAATTCTAGGAATTGAAGAACAAGATCCCTACGTGAGAGATCTGGTGCGTGGATTAGATGAAAATTCTACGGCAGAAGAAGTTGTGACTACCAAAGAAAAAATCTTTAAGCTAACAGACAATTTAGCCAAACTGCTTGAAGAAGTTTTAGCCGAAGATGGTACTTTTAAGAAAATTGATTCTGCTCAAAAAGGGAAATTGGAACAGTTAGGAGAAGAGCTTGTTTCTCTAACTCTTAACCGTAAAATTATCAATAGCTTTGTAGAACCTGTAAAAAAATACTATCTGCAATTTAGTGAGCTTTATGATCAACAAGCTCGTATTTTTAACTTTCTCGAAGTTAAAACACTAGATGAGTATCAAGTACTTTATGAAAAAATTATGGAAGATGATACTTTCAAAAGAAATCTGGCTCGCACACTTTTTACTAATGATGCCAAGATTGAACAGCTTATTCGGAATCAAGAAGATACCACAAGAAAACTTCGCCGCTTATCTTTAGAAGCTGGAATGGAATTCAGTGAAATTGAGAAAGTTTATAATATTATTGTGAAGGGAGAAGAAAAAGCTGATAGTGCCAAGGCTAAATTAGTCGAAGCAAATTTACGTCTAGTTGTTTCTATCTCTAAAAAATACACCAACCGAGGACTTCAATTTTTAGATCTTATCCAAGAAGGAAATATTGGACTTATGAAAGCAGTAGATAAATTTGAGTACCGTCGTGGTTACAAATTTTCTACCTATGCTACTTGGTGGATTAGACAGGCTATTACTCGTGCTATTGCCGATCAAGGACGCACTATTCGTATCCCAGTACACATGATTGAAACCATCAATAAGCTAGCTCGTACATCTCGTCAGCTAATTCAAGAATTAGGTAGAGAACCGACTCCTGAAGAAATTGCCGTGCGTATGGATCTTTCTGTAGATAAAGTAAAAAAAGTTTTTAAAATTTCCAAAGAACCTATTTCTTTAGAAACTCCCATTGGAGAAGAAGAAGATAGTTCTTTAGGGGATTTTATTGAAGATAAAAAAGTGATCTCTCCTTTAGATGCGGTAACAAATGTTACTCTTTCTGAACAAACCAGAGCTATTCTTTCAACACTTACTCCTCGTGAAGAAAAAGTATTAAGAATGCGTTTTGGAATTGGAGAAAAATCTGATCACACCTTAGAAGAAGTAGGCCAAGACTTTTTTGTGACGAGAGAGCGTATCAGACAGATTGAAGCAAAAGCTTTAAGAAAACTTCGTCATCCCAGTAGAGCTAAGTTACTTAAAACCTACTTAGATAATTAAGCTTTTTTAAGTTTGCATGACATCTTCTTTACCTGAAAATATAACCCGTGAATTACAGCTTTTTTTTAATGAAAAGACTATTCGGGATGCAACCCAAAAACTAGATTCTACAGGAATTCAGATTTCTTTTCAAAAAGGAACCCTTAATCAAACAGCGCAAAGCTACTTTATTATTTCAGGTATTATTCGTGAATATAACACCTCTTATCAAATTCGTTTAAGCCTTAAACAAAATGAAAACAATGAACGAATCATGCGTTCTTCTTGTCATTGCATTGATTGGAATGAAACAAATCATTGTCCTCATATCGCCTTACTCTATTTAAAATGTATCGTGGAAAATGAAGGCATACCACAAACTCACCAAAAGAAAGATAACGTCCATCCTCATGCCTTTGGAACGTGGTTTAAAACTCCCGTAGAACTCAGCCATATCCCATGGAATGTTCCCTTCTATCATTTAAAATATGAGCTTTGTAATGGCAGTATTATTGATTTTCCTCTGGCTCAAGAATTTAAGGGGAAAATCCATCTAAAACTTTCCCATAACTTGGAAGCCAGCACGTCTCCTTTGTTTGCATCTCTTCTTTATCAGAAACAAGCGGAACCATTCTTAGTGCATATAAAGTTTTGTTATGAAGAAAAAGAAATTATCTATGAAAAAATTTCTATCTTAGATTGCTATTATCTTTTTGACTGGGAACGAGGTGTGAGCATTGAACTTCCTACGTCTTTAAGGGAGTTTTTGAAAAAAATTTCTTTTAAAAAAGTGTTTAACTTTGATGAGATTTATTATTACTCTCAAAAAGTAGTAAGTGATGGGTATGCCTTAATCTCGTGGGAAGATGCCACTCTTTCTCCTTTGCAAGCAATTGAAGTTCTGCCTGCTCTTTCTATTCAAAAAGTCTTTAAAAGAAATTACATAGAAATGAAGTTGGAGATTTTAAATAGTCAAAAAGAGAAAATACCTCTGCCTTTTCCTTTTTTATTTTTTTCTGGGAAAAATGGGTATAGTGACACTTTCTATCGCAAAAATGACAGTTTCCTCTTAACTCAAGAGATCTTAAACGTTTTAAGTCAAAAAAAAGAGAGTTCTTCTCATGGTTTGCGAGCTGACTTGGCCCATACTTTTCGCCTTTCCAATCAAGAAGATAGTCTTAAAAATCTTACAGAGATTTTCTTTCATCTAGATTTTTTTCATATCTATTCTAAAAAAGACAATACTTTTTATAAAATAAAAGCTCATTTTATCCATGAGTTTATGTTAGCTTTGAAAACTTTTTTTGGAGAAAGTCTTTTTAAAAATGCTACTTATCTAGAATCAGAACAAATGCTTCTTTTCCCCATTGCTGAACCTCTTTTTATGGAAAATGTTTCTCCTTTTTATGATTTTCTAAAAGGATGGAACATTGATCTTTACTATCAAGAAAAAATTGTAAGAACTTGGAATTCACAAGTGAATTTTGAACGCAAGAATGACCCGATGAATTGGTTTGAGATGAACTTTTCTCTCAGCCATGCCGAATGGGAACTCTTACGTAAAAATGAAACAGGAAAAGACTATCTTCTAAATGATAATGAACTAGTCATTTTACCTCAGGAGAAAAAAGAACTTTTTATCTTACTTAAAAAATACATTAATTCTCAACAAACTAAAAAACAAGAAAATCAAGGCAAAGTTAATTTTTCTCTTAGCATCAGTAAGACTCGTATCTTTGAAATATGGCAATTACAAAAATTAGGTTTTGAAAGTCTCCTAAATGAAGAAGATAAAAAACTATGTGAGCATCTCTTAAACTTTGAAAAAATTCCTGAATACCCCTTACTTCCTCGTAGTGACCGTATCTTACGTCCTTATCAAATTCAAGGATACCAGTGGTTACGTTTCCTTTATGAGAATCGACTAGGGGCCTGCTTAGCTGACGATATGGGACTAGGAAAAACATTGCAAACAATCCTTTTTTTAGAAAATATCCCTAAAGTAAAACGCATTCTTATTGTGTGTCCTGTCTCCATTCTCATGAACTGGCAAAAAGAAATTGCTAAATTTTCAGACCTGACTTGTAGTATTTATCATGGTGATAACCGCACTTTTGATAGCGACAGCCCTCTCATTATTACCAGCTATGGTGTCATGAAAAAAGAGGCTCTCACAACTTTTAAAGATATCTCTTTTGATATTTTAATTTTAGATGAAGTCCAACATTTAAAAAATATTTCCTCTCTGGGAGCAGAGCTCGTGCGTAGCTTAAAAGCCGATTTTAGAATATGTCTGACAGGAACTCCCATGGAAAATAATCTGACTGAATTTTATAACATCATGGATTTATGCCTTCCAGGTATTTGGGGTGACTTGCGTTCACTACGCCAAGAACTTAAATTCTCAGCTGATCTTAAAAAAAGAGTACGCCCTTTTGTTTTACGTCGGACTAAATCTCAAGTTCTCACAGAGCTTCCTGAAAAACAAGAGCATTATTGCTATCTAAATTTTACTTCTGATGAAAAAATAAAATATCAAAAAACACTTTTAGAAATTAGAGAGAAAATTGAAAATAAAACCTCTTTTGAAGTTTTAAGTGGTCTTTTGAAACTAAGACAACTGTGTTTGTGGCAACAACAAGAAAGTATTATTTCTACTAAAATTAATTTTCTTCTGGAAGATCTAGAACAAATTTTGCAGGAAAATCATCAAGTTCTAGTCTTCTCTCAATTTACCACCTATCTGGATTTGATTGAAAAAGAAATTGTGCAAAAAAAATGGAGCTTTGTTCGTATTGATGGTAAAAAAAATAAAAAGCAAAGAGAAAATGCTATTGATATTTTTGGGGCTCGTAAAGCTTCTGTTTTTCTCATTAGTCTTAAGGCGGGAGGACAAGGACTTAACTTAACTTCTGCAAGTTATGTATTTCTGATGGATCCTTGGTGGAATCCTGCGGTAGAAAGTCAGGCCATTGACCGTGCTTATCGTATAGGGCAAATGCAAAAACTTACCGTTTACCGACCGATCATTAAAGATTCTGTGGAAGAAAAAGTTTTGCAGTTACAAGATAGTAAAAAGATTCTTTTCAACCAACTCCTGCATGATGATGTAAATAGCTTTCAAGGCAATCTAACTAAAGAAGATTTTAATTTCCTTCTTTCTTAAAATGTTCTGTTTTGCATACTATTTGTTCTTATTTTCTCACACTTTTTTATTATTCTAAAATATTTTTATTATAGCTTGGCATAAAACTTGCTACCTCTTCTTTTTGTAACTCTTTTCAAGGAGCCTGCATGGATTTACAAACATCAATTATAAAAAAATACCGCGAAGTTTTTCCTGATCATACTTTACAAAAAATGTCTGATCTCACCACTATTCATATTACGCGTATTTTTAGGCTCCTCAATGGCTATCAAATGAAACTACATGAATATGAAAAATTTTATCAAGCTATTCAAGAACACCTAGGACAAAAAGAACCTCTTAATGAATTTAAAAATATTTCCTATCAATGCGAAAAACATCTTTCGCTCAAGGCCTTAAATCAGATTTCTTATCACATGAAAAAATACCTACATCTTAATAACCTTCTGCAATAACCAAAGGATCTTTATGCGCACTGTTTTTAGTACTATTGAAAGAATGCTTTTAGAAACTCTCTTCTTACGCCCTAAGAATTTTCATGAACTATTAGAGGATACAGGGCTTAAAATGAATACACTGCTTAAAGCGTTGCATATGCTTCAACAAGAAAAACTCATTATCTGTCTTGAGCAAAAATATAGTTTAAGTTTACAAGCTATTCAAAAAGATTCTTTATTAGAAAAAAACAAAGAGAGAGAAGTAGAAGAGATTTCTTCAGCTATTATTAGAAATTTCTTCTCGCAAAAAGAAGGGTCAGTTATTAAGGTTAAAAAGTTTTGGATGTCCCCCAAAGAAGAAACCCTTTTCGCCTCTTATTGGTTACACTTAGAAAATTTTGTACGCAATTTACAAGCCGTTCAACAAAAAGAAAATATTCAAGGAAAAATTAGAGATCAAAAAATTATTTTTTGGGGAGAAAGTAGATATCACGATCTAGTCGAAAGTATTACAACACAGATTTAGCTAAAGAATCACCTAGTTTTATAAATGTTTCCCTATTGTTTTTACTATTTTGAATAATATCAGTGTCCAATATCATTTTATCGGGCTCTCCTAATAAAATAACGGTGGAGGCACCAAAAAGAAAATGGCCTTTTTTGTCTCCTTTCTTAAAATTTTCTTGGCGAAAAGTTTGAATAATCTTTCCGACACAAAGGGCTCCTACTTCTATATAAGCTAGTTTCCCAAACTGAGGTGTCTCTAAAATAGTAATTTGCTTTTCATTGGTAAAAAAAAGCTCAGGATTATTTTTTAAAGCAATCGGACTTACCGAATCGAGCTTCCCTTTAAAGGTATAATGGGCCAAAACTCTACCGTCAGTAGGAAAATGAAAGGCATGATAATCCACAGGGCAAAGCCTGCTAATAAGGACAGGTCCTCTTTTAAAAAAAGATTGGTATTCTGGTTTTAATAAATCGACAAAAGATAACAGCTCCCCTTTAACCTTAAAAAAATCCTGCTGAGCTTCATTGGCGAAAGCCAAATAACGTCCCTCTGCGAAAGCTGATAGCACTTGCCCTGCTGGCATAAAAGGTCTTTGGCCTATTTTAAAAGAGCGTATAAAAAATTGATTAAAATTTTTAAAGGGAGTCTCTTCAAATTCTTGCATATTGATATTAAACTTTTGAATAAAAGGCTTAATTTTAGAATGACTTAAAAAAGAATTCTGATAAAACCCATAGAGCTTAGAAAAAAATTTCTGAGTCAGTATCCAAAGTAAGCCGTGACCTGCTTTGGATTCATATAAAAAACGAATAAAAGCTTCGCCGTAAATGTTTTCTTTTTGCAAAGATTGACTATAGCGATCATAATAAAAAATATCATTTTTCATATCTTGAAATATTACTTTTTTTGATTAATATACACAAGGAGTCCTTATGAATACACTTACCAAGCCCTTATTTGTACGCTCTACTCAAGGTAAAATAGGTGGAGTATGCCTTGGGTTGGCCAATTCTTTTGATACGGAAGTTTGGATATTCCGAACTATCTGCATCTTAACTTGTTTTCTATGGGGCAGTGGCATCTTACTCTATCTTATTCTCATGCTCATTTTACCGCGCGAAGATCAGCTAGAAAAATATCATCAAAAAAAAATTTTAGGCGTTTGTCTTAAGCTTTCTAAAAAAATAAATGCCGAACTGGGAGTTGTTAGACTTATTAGTTTTTTACTGCTTTTTGCCTCTCTGGGTCTGGCCCTTGTCGTTTATTTTTCACTTTTTTTTATGTTGAATGATTAGGAGGATATGATGAAAAAGATTTCTTTTTTATTTTTATTTCTTACTTCTTTTGTGAGAGCAAATGATTTTCAAAATCTTTTGGAATATGAAAAAAACTCTATCTCTGTACATGAAAAAGTATCCCCTTCTGTTGTTAGTATTACCAATACTCAAAAAATCAAACGATCTCTTTGGAGTCCTGTACAAGAAATTCCTGCGGGGGCAGGGTCAGGATTTGTCTGGGATAAATTAGGTCATATTGTCACTAATTTTCATGTGACTCAAGGAGCCTCTGAGTTTGTTATTACTTTTTCCAAAGATAAAAGTGAATACAAAGCAGTCTTAGTTGGTGCAGAACCTAGAAAAGATATTGCTGTATTAAAAATAATAAATCCTCCCAAAAATCTTATCCCTATTACTATTGGTAATTCTCAAAACTTACTGGTGGGTCAAAAAGCTATTGCTTTTGGCAGTCCTTTTCGTTTTAACAACACTATGACGGTGGGAACCATTTCTGCTAAGGAACGTATTATTCCAGGCATTGCAGGTCTTCCTATTAATAACATGATTCAAACCGATGCTTCTATTAATCCCGGAAACTCAGGGGGGCCTTTAGTAGATTCTCAAGGAAGAATCATTGCCATGTGTACCATGATTGTCTCTCCTTCGGGGGCAAGTTCTGGATTAGGCTTTGGAGTGCCGATTGATACCATTAAATCCATTGTTCCTCAGCTTATTATGCATGGGAAAGTTATTCGTCCAGGGCTGGGAGTAGCTCTCTTAGAAAATCAAGCTGATTATTTTGATCATGAAGGACTTATTATTAAATATGTTGAAAAAAAAGGAGCTGGTGGAAAGGCTGGCCTTATGGGAATTCAAGTTGACCCTCAGAGTGGAAAAGTTTTTTTAGGAGATATTATTTTAGGAATCAATGGGAAAAAACTCACTAAATTTGAAAACCTCTATGAAGAAATGGAAAAAATGAAAGTAGGTGATATCGTGACTTTGGAGCTTAAGAAAAATAATAAAATCTATAGTAAAAAAATTAAGCTGGAAGCGATACCTTAGGGAGCAGGGCCACTGCAACCATCACCATCAAGGCCCCTATGAGTCCCCATAGGGTTAGCATCTCACCTAAAATAAAATAAGCAAAAATAGTGGCAAAGGGTGATTCCATTAAAAAAATCATACTTACCACATGAGGAGGAATTTGTTTTTGAGCGCGAACTTGTAAGGTTAATGCCACAAAAGATGAAAAAATACCCAGCACAATAAATCCCCAAAAAGCATTTTGCGCCCATGAAACATCTAGTAATGGTGTTAGCGATGGAATGGGTTCTAACATAAATCCTGTAATGATAGAAAAAATAAAAACAAAAAAGCATTGCAAAGAATTAAACTCTATACTGGAGGGATAATTCTTACTCATGTTTCCCACTATAATAATATGAGCCGAAAAAGAAAGAGCACAAACAAGAGTCATCACATCACCCTTGTTAAATTCTGATAAAGTTAAATCACAAAGAAAAAAAATACCGACAATCGCTAAGCTTAAAAGAAACCAATAGCCCAAGCGAAAACGCATCTTATGATAAAAAAACATCCATAATGGCGTAAAGAAAGCATAAAAAGTTGTAATAAAACTACTCTTGGCAACAGTAGTGTACTTAAGACCTATATTCTGTGCTAAAAACCCAATAAAAATAAAAACAGCACAAATAAAAGGGGCTTTAAAATCCTTTAAGTCACGTTTAAAACTTTTAAAATAGCACAAGCTTATGCCAGCTGGGATCATAGTAAAAAAATAACGAATAGTGGTACTCCACAGAGGAGAATACGACTCTAACGTCCATTTTTGACAGATAAAAGCAATACCCCAGATAAGCGTACAAAAAAGAAGTAAGAAAAGATTTAGCATGATTATTTTTTTGGATCTGGGTAAATTTTTTCATCTAAGGCCCAACGATCTTTAGCATTTTCTTTGTCATTAATTCTATAGCGCTCCAATTCATGATCAATTTCTTCTAAGCGTGTCTGTAAAAGGAGTATATCTTTTTCCCCTATTTGATTACTGGCTTTTACTTTTTCAATTTCATTAGCCCACTGGGCCTCTATTTCTGCTATCTTCGCTTGGTATATTTCATTAATCGCAGAAATAGCTCCTTCTCCTCCATGAGTTCTTTTTTCTTCTAATTGAGAGCTTACTGCTAATCTTTTTTTAAGGAGAAGATCAATCACTTCTTGCGCCTTCTTTTTATTAGTCTCTAAATCGTCACTCGAAAATAAAAGGGAAGAGCCTTTAGTTAAATAAACTTTTTTAACACAATCTAAATAACCTTCTACTTGTAATAATAAATACTCATTGGTTTTCCCCTTCACTTCTCCTGTACATTTATGGCTGGGATAAGATTCATTCCAAAAAGTGACTTTATTTTTAGTGCTCAAAAATTTTAAGTTTTTAAAATTTTTGAATTTAATTCTCATGAGAGAAGCTTTCTCTGTTAGTTCTGAAATACGTCCCTCAAAATTTTCTACAGAAAAGAGAGGAAGTGTAAAAAAAAGAAAAAAGAAAAGAGCTTTATACATGACCCTATTATGACATATTTTGATCAGATGGTAAGTCTTCTGGAAAAATTTCTTTATCAATAAAGGATTCTAGGTTCTGTAAATGAAGCTCTAATAAATGAATCACTCTTAAAAGATGAGCTTCAATGGCCGTGGGCATATCTGTGCTATACTGCAAATACCAGCGCAAATTATCCATTTCGGTATAAAACTCATTCAAAGCTTGAATAACTTCTTCTGAGCAATTTTTAAGTTCATGAACAGATGTTTCTTCATAACGATTACGAAAAATATCTTTCAGATGATCTCTCGTTCGTTTACTGGCAAAGATTTCCACAATTTCAAAAGAGCGTGAACTTATGCGATTAAATAAAGTCCTTGCATCGATTTTAAGCAAAAGATAAATACGACGAGCAATCTCTTTGTCTTGTAAAGACATTTAGACTCTCCTTAAAACAGAAGCTAACCGTTTTACTTGAGTCACAGCTGTAAATCCTAACAATACAGTCAAAACAAAACTCCAAGGAACTGCATTTCCTGAAGAGTTATTTTTTTCATCTAAACTTACGGTGCCACAACCCAAACCTTTCTTCTCTGCTTCTCCTCCCATAGAATAACCTATGGTTTGGCGATAAACTGTTTCTGCATACAGGGCCTGCATTCCCACTACATCATCTTCTTCTGCTTCTTCCATTCCTAAATTAGCGGCCATAATCGCCTGATAGTCATCAGCATGACCAAGTCCCACACCGTGTCCTAATTCATGAATAATAGCGGCTCGTAAAGTATCATCATCACGCCTTAAAACGCTAATACCCGATTGAAAACGAATGGTCACTTTATCATAATGAGTGGCAGATGCATCACGAGTAGTGACAGCTAAAATATTAGTGCTACTTACCATCGTATTATTTTTTTGAGACTCTTGCTGAGCAAAGCTCTCAAAAAAAGCAGTGCTTTTATCCCAATAGATTAGATTTCCTGCAACTCCGTTAATGCTTCCATCTTGACTGCTAGGTAAAAAACCTTCCGTAAGTTCAAAAATATTAGAATGCCCTGTCTTATTTTCCCAGTCATCAATGGCCTCTACAGTAAGTCTTTTAAGTCTTTGATTCATATTCACATCACCTGTATCCACAATGCTAAAAACAATGGGAAAGGTCGCGTGATAATGACCTTCAATAAAATCCCCTGTAAATTTATAGGCAAATACTTTTGGGACAATTAAAAATAAAAATAAAAAATAAAATTTCATAGATGCTCCTCTTTACTCAATATCCGTAAACACACATTGCTCACCCACTTGATCGACAAATACGGCCATGCGTTTACCTATGAGTTGCTGAACATCTGCACTCTCTGAACCCAGAACATCTTTGGCTTTAAATTTTACTTTTTGATTAGTGTCTAGAGTAAGTTCAAAAAAACCTTTATGATTCGAAACATGACTCACTTCTATGACAGTTCCTCTTACAACGTCACAATCTCTACGACCGAATCCTCCATCATCTGCCATAGCACTAGCTATCAGTAAGCATAAAAGCCACAATCCTTTGCGCATAATAACTCCAAGAAATATGAATGACTGGTACCAAGGGCTTTTCGATGGGAAGAGGTCAAAAATTAAGATTTAAAGAAGAAGGGGAAAAATTTGCCGCAAAAAAAAGGCCCCCTAAAAAAGGGGGCCTTAAAAAATCCATTATAAACAGTTAAAAATTACATCATGCCAGGCATTCCACCCATGCCGCCCATACCACCACCATGACCTCCGCCATGATTATGCTCTTCCTTCTTAGGAAGTTCTGCAATCATAGTTTCAGTTGTGAGCATAAGACCTGCAACAGATGCCGCATTTTGGAGAGCTGAACGAGTAACTTTAGTAGGGTCAATGATTCCTACTTTTACAAGATCTTCATAGCGACCTTCTTTAGCATTAAAACCATGAGACTCCTTACCAGTAGCGCGAACTGCGTTCACCACGACTGAACCTTCTAGCCCTGCATTTTCTGCAATTTGACGAAGAGGTTCTTCAATAGAGCGTTTTACAATTTTGATACCAAAAGCTTGAATTTCATTTTCAGCTTTTAATGTTTCAAGAACTGAAGCTACATGAACAAGAGCGGCTCCTCCACCTACAACAATACCTTCTTCAACAGCGGCACGAGTTGCGTTCAGTGCATCTTCCACTCTATCTTTTTTCTCTTTCATTTCCGTTTCAGTTGGAGCTCCTACATTGATAACGGCCACACCACCCACAAGTTTAGCAAGTCTTTCTTGCAATTTTTCGCGGTCGTAGTCAGAAGTTGTTTCTTCAATCTGAGATTTAATAGAACCCACGCGAGCATTAACGTCAGCTTTCTTACCAGCGCCGTCCACGATAGTTGTATTTTCTTTATCTACAGTGATGCGTTTACAAGTACCAAGATCTGCAATTGTTGCACTTTCTAAATTAAAACCTAATTCTTCAGAAATAACAGTTCCACCTGTCAGAACAGCAATATCTTTTAACATTTCTTTACGGCGATCTCCAAAACCGGGAGCTTTTACCGCACAAACATTAAGCGTTCCACGTAGTTTGTTAACCACTAAAGTTGTAAGCGCTTCACCGTCCACATCTTCAGCAATAATGAAAAGTGGTTTTCCTGTTTGAACAGTTTTTTCCAAGATAGGAAGAAAATCTTTCATGTTAGAGATTTTTTTGTCAGTGATTAAAATATATGGATTATCAAAACCTACTTCCATTTTTTCTGCATCAGTAATGAAGTATGGAGAAAGATATCCACGGTCAAATTGCATTCCTTCTACTACATCCAAAGTTGTTTCAGCAGTTTTTGATTCTTCAATTGTAATCACACCATCTTTTCCTACTTTTTCCATAGCAGAAGCGATGATTTTTCCAATTTCATGATCATTGTTAGCAGAAATAGTAGCAACCTGTGCAATTTCTTCGTTAGTTTTGATTGGTTTAGAAAGTTCTTTAAGACGTGCAACAACTCTTTCTACCGCTACATCAATTCCACGCTTAAGATCCATAGGATTATTTCCAGCAGAAACAAGTTTTGCTCCTTCGCGGTAAATAGCTTGCGCCAAAACTGTTGCTGTAGTTGTTCCATCCCCTGCATCATCATTAGTTTTTTGCGCTACTTCTTTCACCATTTGTGCGCCCATATTTTCAAAAGCATTTTCTAATTCAATTTCTTTGGCCACAGTCACACCGTCTTTAGTGATGATAGGAGATCCGAAAGATTTTTGAATAACAACATTACGACCCTTAGGTCCTAGTGTCACTTTCACAGCATTAGCTAATGTGTTCACACCGTTTAAAATCAAGTTTCGAGCATTTTCGCTATACTTTAATTCTTTTGCTGACATAAAAACTCCTTAAATTTTAATTTTAAATTATTGTTATAATTATTGAATGATACCTAAAATATCTTCTTCTTTCATAATAAGATATTCGTTGTTATCGAATTTAACTTCTGTTCCTGCATATTTTCCAAAAATAACTTTATCACCTTTTTTAACTTCCAAAGGACGAAGAGTTCCGTCTTGCGGATTACGATATCCTGAACCTACAGACACAATTTCTCCACGCACAGGTTTCTCTTTGTGAGTATCAGGAATAATAATTCCACCAGATGTTTTAGTTTCTTCCTCTAATCTTTTTACCAGAACACGATCTTGTAATGGCGTAACTTGCATAAAAATTCCTCCTTCAAAAAATGGCTATTAGTATTTAAAGCCCTCTCAAGATAGTTCTTAGGCTATGAATGTCAAGGTAGCCTCTAAAGAAATACTTTTATTGCGTAGCAATAAAACCCATTTTCCATAAGATAACTGAGCTTTCTTTTGACAGAAGACACTATTATTTTCCATACTCTGTAAAAAATACACTGGGAGAATATATGTCTATTGATAAAGCCATAGCTCAATTTCGTAAAAATAAAGAAAATTACTTGGAAGATTTAAAAACACTAGTACGTATTCCTAGTATTAGTTTTCCTGATTACGATACGGCTGAAGTTGTAAAAAGTGCTGAGGCTGTGGCAAAACTTTTAAAAAAAACGGGCCTTAATAATATTCAAATTCTGTATGCCAAAGACAATCCTAGACCTTATGTTTACGGCGAATATATTAAAGATGCTAATCGCCCGACACTTCTACTTTACGCTCATCATGACGTACAACCTGTGGGTGATGAATCTAAATGGAAATCTCCTCCCTTTGAGCCTACCCTAAGAGAAGGTCGTCTTTACGGTAGAGGAACAGCTGATGACAAAGCAGGAATCTCTGTTCACTGCGCCGCTATTGATAGCTGGCTTAAGAGTAGTGGCGATCTTCCTGTGAATGTGAAAGTTATTATTGAAGGAGAAGAAGAAATTGGCTCAGAAGGTCTTCCTGATTTTTTAAAACAATATCATGATTTAGTTCAAGCTGATTATATGGTGCTCACTGATACTGATAACTATTCTACTGAAAGAGGAGGCCTCGTTATTTCTTTGCGAGGATTAGTAGAAGCTCATGTGGAAGTTTCTGCACTTAAACAATCCATCCACTCTGGTATGGCGGGAGGCCCTACTCCTGACCCTGCAATGGCACTTTGTAAAATGCTAGCAACACTTGCCGACAGCGATGGAAATGTAGCGATAGAAGGTATTTGGGACAAGGTACGTCCTCTAAGCGAAGATCAGAAAAAAAGTTTAGCAAGTCTTAATGAAACAGAAGAAGAATTAAGAAAAATGGCAGGCCTTCTACCGGGAGTTCCTTTTAATGGTGGCAAGGGAAATTTTCGAGAAAAATTATGGTTTAGACCTACTATCACCATAAACGCTATTCAAGCTAGTAACAGAAAAGCGGCGGCTAATATTATTAATGCTTCAGCTTGGGCCAAAGTCACTATGAGAATTGTCCCTGACCTCAAGGGAGAAGATGTTTTTGAAAAATTAAAAAATCATTTGAGAGAAAATTGTCCCTTTGGTCTCAAACTAGACATTCAAAATATGGGAACGGGAAATTGGTGGAGTACTTCTACCGATCATCCTATTTTTGCGGCGGCTAAAAAAGCGATGACGGAAGCATGGGGAATAGAGCCAGTGTTTATGGGGTGCGGTGGTTCCATTCCTTTCGTAGAACCTTTCTCTAAAGCGTTAGGAGGAGCTCCTGCTCTCCTTGTAGGAGTGGAAGATCCTTATACCAACGCTCACTCCGAAAATGAAAGTCTGCATTTAGGAGTATGGGAAAAGTCGGTGGAATCTTGTATTCGCTTATACCAACATTCCAGCCAAGTAAGATAATTATTCGACAGAGAATCATTTTCTTAGAGCTTCTCTTCTACTATTCATCAGTTAGAGAGAGGCTTACAACTAGGTAGTTCTTGCCTCAAAAAAGGGCTATATTCACTGTATAATGAACTTAATCCGATATGATTTTATGAAGACTTTATTTTTCTTTTTACTCGCTATTTCTTTTGGCGCGCAAGCGCAGAACTTCACTGATGATGATCGGTATTATTACGGTCTTTTTAATAAACCCCTCAACACGTCTACAGGAATTGTCTTTGATGTTCCACGAGGAAAAAATGTCTCTGCTAATGCCTGTGAAGAGGGAATCGCAAGTAAAATAAATATGAAACTTAAACCTGATTGGATTAGTTGTGAGCCTTGTTTTTATTATCCATGGCAACAAGGAGATTATACAAAACAATCAACTGCAGGGAAAAATATTTGCCCTAGCGAAATATTTTTTCAAGAGTCTCATTTTGATATGTATCTAAAACAAACTTATGCTCTAGATACTGATCCTCTACTCATCACATCTCAAAACATAGCAGGAAGTAAAAATAAAAATCCTCTTGGCTCAGGATTTTTTCACTATGCTGTTAAGGAAAATGCTCAGATTAAAAAGTCCCTTGTTTGTAATCTAACAACGGGATATTTAAAACATCGTGGTATTATAAACCCTAAAATTATTAATAAAAAAGATCCAAATCCTGATTACGGCGCCTCTACTGATTTTCAATGCTTATACTTAGATACCTTTGTTTGCTCTCAAATTATGACAAGTCTTCAAGATACCAATCTGTCTGATGAAGATAAAAAAACCAAGATTCAAACGGAGCTTCAAACTTTTTTTAGCAGAGAACGTTATGATATGTTTAGAAGTTTTGAGCGAAGAGAAACTGAACAAAGGGAAATTCACTTATCTTTTTTAAAATATAGGATAAGTCTGCTTAGTGCTTTATTAGGAGATCCCCTTTTAAATCCTGAAAGCTCCACAGAGGATATTTTAAAACAAGCAGAACTTTGGTTTGCAAATACAGAAAAAATAAAATATTTCGAAGACTTCTTCGCTCAAGATAAAAAAGTTATGACAAAAATAGTAAGGATTAAAGTTGACCCTGAAACTCATGAAAAAGTTTTAGCTGTTTTTGATAAAATTATTGAAGAGCCTGTCAAAAAAATAAAACTTAAAGCAATGACTCCGCTTTCTAAAATGCAAGATGAAATTAAACTCTTAGAAAAGTTCACGACCATCACAGATCTTTTCCAGACCGTTCAGAGTTCTTTTATTCAAAATTTAGGAGAAAGTAATCCAGGGCTTCTCATTAAGTTAATCCCTCCGAATCCAGAAAATAATCCTATTCGCATAGAACGAGGACTCCCTTTGGATATTTCTGCTATCCAAAATATGTGTGCTCATATGATGGGTGAAACTTAATTACTGGTAGCAGGAGAAAGCGAAGCCGTTAGGCAATCAATGCTTGTTATTCTTGGAGTATACATCGAAAATTCTATTAAGCTCATAAGAGATTCTTGAGTTTGCTTAAGATTCTCATTTTTCTTATCCCAAAAAATTAAATGTTCTATAATCCTTTGATACTTAAGCAAAGTTTCCTCTAATAACAAAAAATGAGAAGTGGCGTACAGAAAATGATATTCAAGATAAAGAGCTAAAAAATTAGCGTGACTTTCACTCACCTGCTGGTAATTATTTTCTACTTCTTGCAAAAGCATTGGTAAGAAATCAACCTCTCTCATTTCTATATCTTGGATAAAAAAAACAAAGTCTGTTGGAAGTAGATTAGGATTTACTATTTTTCTCGCTATTTTTTTTAAAAATATAGATTCTTGCGACTTAATTTTAGATATAATATTTTTTTTATGCTGTATTGAAATATCAAAACTAAAACGAGCTCTCTTTAGTTGGTAAAGTAGCAATAAATCGCCCGAGGTTATCGTATTCATCTCATCACTCCAACCATAACCCACTACAAATCCATCTGGAGTCCAAAATGTTTCTTCGAATTTTAAAAAAATCTGAGCATCTTTGGTCATAATAAGCTCTAAAGGAACATGATTTTCTTGAAAAAAAGACTCCACAATGATTGCCTGCAAATAAGGATGAAGCTCTATTCCATGTTTTGAAAGGATCTGATTTAAATCTATATCTAATTTTTTGATTCTACTTTTTATATTTATCTTAAGGTAAAGGTCTGAGAAAAACTCTTTAAATTGAGGAGCTAAAATGTCTTTCAAATCTTGTGTTAAAGCCTTCTCATCAACTTCTTTCTTAATAGTAGAATTTTTTTTAAGTTCCTGTAAGAAAGAGAAATCTTGAGCTAGTACTTGATTTAAAAAAATAAAACAAAGAGATAATATAAAAAATATTTTTCTAAAAAACACAATCCCTCCCAAATTAAAGAAGGAAGCTATCATGAGTTTTTTAAAGATAAAATAAATAAATGCACTAGGAGATATCTTTCAAATCTTTCCAGTTTACCCCTACTCCCATATCTACTTTAAGCGGAACACTGAGAGAAGCCGCCTGCATCATTTCTTGCCTGACTATTTTTTTAAGAAGATCTAGTTCTGATTCCACCACATCAAAAATAAGCTCATCATGAACCTGTAATATCATACGACTTTGCAAATTTTCTGTTTGAATTTTTTTATCTATCGTGAGCATAGCAATTTTAATAATATCAGCGGCTGTTCCTTGAATAGGGCTATTAATGGCCATCCGTTCTGCCATTTGCTTAACTTGCCTGTTGTGAGAATGAATATCAGGTAATAACCTTTTTCTACCAAATAGAGTTTCAGCATAGCCTTTTTCTTCACAAATTTTAATCAGAGAGTCTAAGAATTCTTTTACATGAGAAAAACGATTAAAATACATATCAATATAATCTTGGGCCTCACGTCTACCAATTTTGAGCATTTGTGAAAGTCCAAAAGAAGACTGACCGTACATCAGACCAAAGTTAATAGCCTTGGCTTTAGAACGCTCACTGGGTGTAACAAGGTCGAGAGGAATCGCAAAAACTTCTGCGGCTGTTTGTGTATGAATATCTTGATCCTGCGCAAAAGCTTTCAACATGGTAGGATCCTGAGAAAAATGAGCAAGAAGTCGAAGCTCTACTTGAGAATAATCTGCCGATAACAAAAGACGCCCATGACTTGCTATAAATGCTCTACGTAGTTTGCGTCCATCTTCTGTTTTAATAGGGATATTTTGTAAGTTAGGATGATCGGATGACAATCTCCCTGTGGCGGCGGTGGTGAGATTAAAAGTGGTATGAATTTTTTTAGTTTCAGGATGCATAAGCTTAGGTAAAACTTTCACATAAGTTGAAAGTAATTTATCTAATTCTCTGAAGCGTAAAATAAGACTAGGAACATCACTCATCTGCATCTGCGCTAACTCTTCTAACACTGCCGAATCAGTGGAAAATCCTGTTTTAGTTTTGCGCAGTGCTGGAAGCCCTAGTTTTTCAAAAAGTAACACCGCTACTTGTTTAGGAGAGCGCAAATTGAAATCATTTTCTAGATGATGATGCCTAATCATTTTCTCTTCGATCTCTTTTGTTTCTGTTTCAAATTCTGTTTCTAATCCTTCCAAATAAGGTGCGTTCAAGGTAACGCCATAAGCTTCCATTTTGGTCAGAACTGGAATCAAAGGAAGATCAATATGACTATAAGCTTTTTGCAGATCTTCTTTTTGCAATTTATCTTTGAGCATAGGAATAAGATGAAAAAGAGCGATAACATTTTCTTCTATCTTTTGTGATTTTTTTCCTAAAAAATCTAAACTCATCGTTTCTACATCATGCTTACGATCAGCAAAAATATGATAATGAGCTAAGGTCGCATCAAAAAAATTTTTAGGCAGAGAAAGATTTTTTTGTAATAAAAGATGAAAGAGATCTTTAAGCTGACTTCCTTGTAATTCTTTATCTACAATCACCTGATATATCTCTGTTAATTTCTCTAAAGGAAATAGAAAAATTTCACTTGCCTCTAAACATAAAGCAATATGAGAAATCTTATCCTCTACTGCCAGTAGAAAAAAACAAACATCTTTCTTGTTCTTTACTTTTTCGTTAAAAGCTTCCTGATCTAACGAGACAGTATAATCAAAACTCTGCAGTTGCAAAGGAGTATTGGTCTCCTCTTCTTGTGCCAAAGCATAAGATTCCTGTGCTTCTAAATTTTTTATTTTATTAAGAGTAGAGGCAAATCCTAATGGCTCTAAAAAATCTACCAACTCTTTACCTAGCTTAAACTTAAACAGAGTTTGAGCAGAAGTAACATGGAGTTTTACATCTTGGACAATCGTCGCTAGCTTTTTAGAAATAATCGCTTCTTGTTCGTATTGAATCAGAGCTTCTTTAACTCTTTTATTGGTTACTTTTTCTTTGTTTTTTAAACACTCTTCTAAGCTACCATATTCTTCCAATAGCTTGATAGCTCCTTTAGGCCCAATGCCTTTCACTCCAGGGATATTATCCGAAGCATCACCCACCAAAGAAAGATAATCAACTATTTGATGAGGGGCTACTCCCATTTTTTCTTTTACTTCTTGAGGCCCATAAATTTTATCTTTCATGGTATCGAGTAGCTTCACCTGCTCATTTACAAATTGCATAATATCTTTATCACTGGTAGCTATCAAAATTTCATCAAAATCATTTTTCCATTGTGTGACGACAGAGCCAATCACATCGTCTGCTTCAAAGCCTGACTCTACAATAGACTTGATACCCATGGTTTCAATAAGCTTATGAACCAAATCAAATTGAGGAATTAAATCCTCTGGAGGAGCATCTCTATTGGCCTTATAGGCTGGATATAGTGCTTCTCTAAAAGAAGCATCTCTAGAATCTTTTGCTATAAAAAAATGAGTAGGACGATGTTTAGACATAAGCTTCATCAACATGGAAAGCACTCCATGCAAAGCATTGACAGGAGTCCCATCAGGCGCACTGAGAGGAGGAACGGCATAAAAAGCACGAAAGATAAAACTCATAATATCCACAATCATGAGCTTTTTAGGTAAAGGACTTTGAAGATTTAAATCCATTTTAACTTAAGCCAGTGGAATTTTTTACATTTACTTTCTGAGCATCTGGAGTCACCACCACGACTGTGGTATCCGCCATAACATCTCCTAAACGATGGCCTGAATCTAGTTTGAAACAAAGATACGTTTCCAAAATAAAAAGAGGAACTCCTAACATGAGAGATAAAACCCAACCCCAAATAGGAATAATCATAAAAACTAAAGGAATAACAAGAGTTAAATTTCTAATAACAGATTGTTTGGAAGAACAAGGACTCCCATCTTCTAAAGAGACTACGGAAAAACCAATAAATTTTTTACCAATAGACTGACCATTCTGCAAAGAATCGGCAAAAGAAAAATAAAATAACCCTAAGATAAAACCAAAAGGATAAAAGAACATACTCAAAAGCACTAAAAAAAAGAGGTCTATACCTTTGGCCATAAGCCTCGAAAACTGACCTGCCTTCGTTCCTGACCCCAGTAAATATTTTTTTGAACTTTTATCCATAGGTTCAAATTCTATCCCTAAGTTACCATTATTCAAAAGGTATTTTAAGTAATGCGTTGCAATTTTATTTATTCTAAAATCCTCTCAATTGACATATAATGGGATGAATCAGTAAGCTCAGAAATACCTCAATTTTCTACTTTAAAAAGGATTTGCTATGGGAAATGCAGTAAAAGGCGATAACTCTAATTTTGAACAACTTGTTCTTAAGTCAGGACAACCTGTTGTTGTAGACTTTTGGGCCGAATGGTGTGGACCGTGCAAAGCTCTTGCCCCTGTCCTAGAAGAAATTGCCAGTGATGTAAATGGAAAGGCCCATGTGGTTAAAGTCAATGTAGATGAAAATCCAGAACTTGCTCAAAAATATGGAATTCGTGGTATTCCCACTCTAATTTTTTTCAAAAATGGAGAAGCCCAAGCTACATTAGTAGGAAATCAGCCTAAAGGTGAAATTGTAAGAAACCTTAACCAACTTATAAACTAAGACTTTTTTATGTCACATAAATTTATCCATGACCATTTTGAAATCGCTCGTGATGTCATGGATAAATTTATAAATGATTCTAAAAATTTTCTCTTAATTGAGCAAAGCATTGCTTGTTTTGCAAAATCCCTGAAAAATGGGGGGAAAATATTAAGTGCTGGTAATGGTGGCTCTATGTGTGATTCTATGCACTTTGTGCAAGAACTCACAGGTCGCTTTCGTAAAGATCGTCCCGCTATTGCCGCTATGGCCATGGGAGATCCTGCTCACTTAACTTGTGTCTCTAATGATTTTGGTTATGACCATGTATTCTCTCGTTATATTGAATCTCTAGGAAAAAAAGGAGATGTTTTCTTGGCCATCTCTACGAGCGGTCATTCTAAAAATGTCTTGCTCGCCTGCACTGCCGCTAAAAAACAAGGAATGTCCATTGTGGCCCTTACAGGAAAAGATGGTGGTGAGTTAAAAGATATGGCGGATTTTGCTTTGGTTGTGCCTAGTCTTATGACTGATCATATTCAAGAAATACATATTAAGATCATTCATACCTTTATCGAAGGTATTGAACGAGAACTCTATCCCGAACATTATTCAAAATCTTAACGAATTGATTCAATATTTTTATTAATTTCTGGATTAAAGTTTTTTCTAAAAGGTCTCTTATTTTCAAATTTTTTAGAGCTTCTGAAATCAGCGGTTGTATCCATCGGAGATGGCATATTTTCCTCTACTAAAAGATCATCAAAATCAATACTTTTATTGGTGTATATAACTTTTTTTTCTTTAACTTTTTGCTCTTGTGCTAGAGCGAAAAAAGAAAGCCAAAATAAAAAAAGATATTTTTTATTATTTTTCATTTTTTCTCCTCAACAACTGACCAAGCTTTTTGTAATGCTTCGGCACTTATCGTTTTTGTATCAATTTTAGTTAAAATATTTTTTGCTTTTTGTGCCTGCCCTGAGAGCTTAAGTGCCACGGCATAAGG
>JAGOVR010000089.1 GCA_018060635.1 Bacteriovoracaceae bacterium | reverse complement strand
CTACTATTTGTGAAACAAGAACTGGTACCGTCTGATAAGATAAAGGGAATTCTCCTTGATCACTTTCGCCATAGACCTTATTTGCAGGAGCAGGATAAATATCCATTAATTTTTGTAAAACAACATACTCATTATAAACTTCACAAAAATCAACTAACAGATTTTGGGACTTGGGAGAAAGAATATTAAAAGCCTGAGAAGAATTCTCCTCTCTTCCTGTGTTTATATTCGCATTCACACTCATGACAACTGATAATAAAATAAGAACGGCTATTTTGAATTTCATATCTCTCTCCTCTTGCTATAAAAAATAAAGTTCTTCCATCTTAACAAGCTTTTAAATTTTTAAAAGAAGTGCAAAAATGTCCCCTTTTCTCATATCTATATTTACTTATCATTAAAAATCAAATACTTATAATATTCCTCTAATGTTTATCTAGAATAAAATTATGAACGAATTAATTGCCCAAAAAATAGTTTGTAAAAGTTGCTCAAAATTATTCAACCTCTCTATCCTTTATAAAAAAAATGAAAAAATTGATTATGGATCCTTAACTTGTACAACCTGTAAAATAACTTTACCGATCATACGAGGATTTTTATATGGACAAGAAACTCTAAACTCTGCCCAAGCATATACGCTAAAAGAATTACAAAAAATAGAGAGTCAACTCTTACCTAAAATTGCAACCTATCAAGAAAGATTAAAAACTTACAGCAAACGCTCTTATGATATTTACGCCGCCTTTCAACCGTTCAATGAATCTACAAGAGCTCTCTATCCTCTGCTTAATCATATAAAGGCTCATTTAAAAAAAGGGGATCTCATCTTAGATACGTGGTCTCGCACTGGTTTTTCTGGAGCTATGCTTGCAGAGCTTTTTCCTGAACAAAAAATTGTTTCGCTATGGGAAGGCAATCACGGTGTTTTAGGTTATGAAGGTTTTAACTATTGGTTAAGTTCAGAAAAAAGACCTGCCAACTGGGATATTATTTTTTTTAATCCTAGTTTTGGAATTCCTTTTGAAAACGAAAGTTTCTCTTTTATTTATGCCCTCGATTCTCTACACCGTTATCCTGCTGTTTTTTTAACTGATTGTTTAAGAGTTAATCACACCCATGGTGCTCTTTTTTTTCCTCATGTCCATTTGAGTAATGCTCAACCTGTGCCTTATTTCGATCGTGGAGGAACTCAAATTCATGGAACAGAGTATCAAAATTATTTTAAAAAAAATCTAGAAGGGACAGGAAAACAAGCCTATGTTCTAAATGAACGACATCTTTTTGAATTAACACAAGCTGAACCTCTCAAAGATCAGTCCAGCATGAAACATTACAACGGTTTCATTGCGATTATCCAATCCTCTCTTGCTCATCTACCCCTAACACCTTCTCCTTTTTCTTTTTCCTTAAATTTAAGACCTCTGTATAACCCTATTTTTAACATTGATCTCCATGGTGAACTAGTCATAAATAAAGAAGACTTTTCTGAACTCTTAAGCCGTCATCCTTGTTATGAAAATCGTTTAAAAAATATTCTCCCTTATAAATTATCATCAAAACAAAAACAAATTTTAATTTGGATAAAAATGGGGGCAAGCTGGGAACAAATTGCAAAAAAATTAAAGATCTCTCATGACGAAATTAAACAATATGCCCAAGAAATGGAAAATCTAGAGTTAATCATAACGCCTGCTCTAAGTCCTGCTATGTTTCAACTGCAAAAATTTTATACAGAAAGAGAAATTATTCCTCTCCTTGAACAACAAACATTTGAATCTCTTTGGTCTCAAATCATTCAAACTAACGATGATCGTATTCTTTTAAAAGCAGAAGACGGCTCTGCCTTTAAAGCACATGACATAAACACTATTGTAAGTGCCATCCAGCATTTTTTGAAAGACTTAAACGTAACAACAGGAAGCACTATTGTCTTTATAGCAACACCTCATGCGGAAGCTATCTTTGCTATTTGGGCCGCTTGGCTTTGTGGTGCCATAGTTGTTCCTTTGGATCCTCTTATTCCTTTTCATCAAGCCGAAGAACTTATTAAAAAATTAAACCCTATTCTTATTCTGCGAGATGAAGCATCTTCTTTTGAACAACATCAAACTCCTTTCTTAAATTGTACCTTGTTTAAAGATAAGAACAGAATATTACCTCATTCTTTATTAACAGAACTTATAACTCAACATTTAGGAAAAAATATTATCCCGACTCCCCTGCAAGAATCTGATCCTGCGGTTATACTCTTTACTTCGGGAAGCACAGGAGAACCCAAAGGTGTTGAAATAAGTCACGGCTCTCTTTATCGAGGGGCCACAACTCTTGCTCAAACCTATCAACTCACCTCTCAAGACGTTATTTGTTGTCCTGGAGGATTACATACCATGAGTGGTCTTAGAAATACCTGCGTTCTTCCTTTAAAAGTAGGCGCACAATTAGTCACACCTCATCCTAGACATTTTGTTCACCCTAAAACAGCTAGCCAAGTGTGTCTTCGTGATCAGATCACCGTTCTTTCTGCTGTCCCTGCTTTTATACAAACTTTACGAACAGCATCTCAAAAAATAAATTTTTATCCTTTAAAAAAAATATTGTGCACAGGGGCCACCTTACCTCGTCATGTAAAAAATGAGGTTGAGCAAATGCTAAGTATTCCTATTCATGGATACTACGGACTCACCGAAACAGGAGGCGTTTGTGCTTTACTCACCCCTTGCATGGAACCTATAGAAGAAGGAGATATTGGCATTCCTGTTAATTGTTATTTCCGCCTCATAGATGAATCAGGACAAGAAATAATAACTGATCAAATAATAGGAGAAATAGAAGTTTATAGTCCAAATCTCATGTTGAAATATTTTGATAACCCTGAGAGAACTCAAAAACGTTTGCGAGAAGGTTGGTTACGCACAGGTGACTTGGCCTATCTTAAAGATAGGCATTTTATTCTCGTGGACCGAACGGATGGTATGATTAAAACCAGACAAGGACTCATTTTCTATCTGGGATCTCTGGAATCATTACTAAAAACTCATCCCGAAATAGATGAGGCTGTAGCCTTTACTATTCCCAGCGAAAATGGTGATATTTTATATGCATTAGTCACAACTTATCATCAGGTTCCTACTGAATGGGATGGTACGTTACGCCAGTGGCTAGCTGAAAAAATAAATCCGCAATTTATGCCCAAATATATTGAAAGAGTGACTTCATTTCCTAAAACTTCTAATGGTAAGATTGCTCTTGGTGTTCTACGAGAACAATTTAAATTTAAGATATGAAGGACTCTCATGCTTCCTCTTTGGTTGAATTCTATTCATACTTTTGCCCCTCACCATCTGGCTCTTTTGACAGACAAAGAGCAATTAACTTATGGGGATTTGTGTAAAAAAGTAGCGAAGATAAAAACTCTACTTCAAGAAAAAAAACTAGAAAATAAACAGCATATTTTACTAGCAGTAACTAACGAACATCATTTCTTATGTTTACTTATGGGGGCCTGTAGTTTGGGACTCACCGTAATGATTGCCGATCCTGAACTTCCTCACGCTTCTGCTCAAGAACTCCTGCAAAAATTTGAACCAGATTTAGTTATTGTCGATCAGCAAATTGAAAATCGTTGGAAGCAAAGTAAAAAAAACTGGATTATAAACCCAGAACCTGTGGAAAAAAAAGGAACATTATTTAAGAGGTTACTAGGAAATTCTCAGGAACCACTTCAAGGTTTTTTTTCAGAAATAGATCAAGTGGAAAAATGTGAGTCAAGAGATCCGAACATCCATCCAGAAGATATTGCTCTTATCTTCTTTACCTCTGGCTCTACCAGTTTACCTAAAGCCGTACAAATAAGTCACCGAGCTCTCGATGCTCACCTCCATACCTTGTCACAACAACATCGCTACAACTCTCTCTCTCGCTTGTTAAATCCTCTTCCTTTTCATCATGCTGATGGTTTAGTCCAAGGTCCTTTGGTGGCTTTTTTTAGTGGTGCAAGTGTTTATCGACCGCTGAGTTTTAATCCTAGTCACATCCCTTATTTTTTAGATCAAATTTATGCAAGGTCTATCACTCACTTCATAGCAGTTCCTACTTTGCTTTCCTTAATTTTACGTTTAGGGTCTGCACAAAATGATTCTTTTAATTTTCCAGAATTTTCACATATTATTTCTACGGCAGGATTTCTAGATGAAAATCTTTGGCGTAAATTTGAAGAACATTTTAAAGTTAAAATCTGTAACACCTATGGTTTAACAGAAACTGTCGCTGGTGGGATTTTCTGTGGCCCTCATGAACATACTCGTAAAATAGGGACTATCGGTAAACCTGTTGACTGCGCTATCCGCATTGTGGATTCCATTGGTAAAAATGTTTCTCAAGGAGAAACAGGACAACTCCTTCTCTGTGGAAAAAACTTAATGAGTGGTTATTATAAAAATGAGTTAGAAACACAAAAAGCCATGCCAGATGAGTGGTTACATACAGGAGATTTGGTTAAAGCAGATTCAGATGGATTTATTTATTTTTTGGGTCGTTTAAAAAATATTATTGTTTGTGGAGGACATAATATTCACCCTCAAGAAGTAGATGATGTAATTGCCAAACATCCTCAGATTCAAGCCGTTGCCACCTTTGCCCTAGCTCACCCTGATTGGGAATGGATCGCTGTATCGGCAGTAGTCCTCTCCAAAGATGCGATTCTTACTGAAGTAGATGTGATTGAACATTGCCGCTTATTTCTTCCTTCTTATAAAATTCCTCGACATATTTATTTTTTGACTGAACTTCCTTATGGACCCTCTGGAAAAGTACGAATAGAAACACTTAAGGAAATGTGTCTTGCCATTCCTTCTCTATCAAAACAAGAAAAAAATTATTATGAAACTATTTTATCTTTGGCCACACAAGTTTTTAAAACCCCAAGAGAAAATTTAAATATGTCTTCCGGCCCTCATAACACGGCGGGATGGGATTCTTTGGCCCATATTGAATTCATTGTATCTCTGGAAAAAGAATTTGCCATTAATATAAGTAATACTGATATTTTATCCATAACTGATCTTAAATCCACCCTGCAAGTTGTAGAGAGAATTCTTTCCCATGCTTGACCCTCATATAAATACAGAGAACGCTCCTCCTCTTCGTGTGTGGCTCATGACTTTTTTTTTAGTTACTTTTATTTTTTTTCTTTTATGGATTTGGACTGCCAAAGAAAGAAATGCATTAAGTCTCTCTACTTTTCATAAAGCTCAAAATTGCCTTACACAAATAGCCCAACAACCTCTCCTGAAAAAATATCGTGTTATTGCACTGGGTACATCCTTACTTACTTATGGAATAGAACCTCAAACAGATTTTGCTAAAAATTTTACTGAAGGAGATTGGCATTTTTGTAATAGTTTAGGAGGAGCATGGCATGATATTGCACCTGCACTAGAAATTACCATTAAGAACCCACCTACACTTCTTCTGATCCACGAAGGTCTTTTTAATAATTCTACTGAAAATCAGTGGCTTAATTTTAGAGAGCATATTCGATTAAAAATAAGAGACCTTGTTCTAAAACCAATGCCACAGCCTCTGGTAAAAAAGAAAGTAACTGCTCGTCCACGATGTTCTGCCAAAAGAGATGATGACATTCTTATCTATCAGCAGATGTTAGGCAAAATAACCACTCGTCATAAAAAAAGTTTAATGTATTGGATTGATCGTTTCCAGAAAGCAGGAACTCATGTCGTTCTTTTAGATATCCCTCGTTTTTCTCTTTTAGAGTCTAAATTAAAAGAAACTTTACAAAAAAGACGTCAGACATTACAAGAGATTTCTCAAAAAGCAGGAATTGAATACTGGAATTTCTCTATGCCTTCCCATAAGGATTTCTACTGTGAAGATGAAGCACATATGAACCTTGCAGGTCGCAATTATTTTGCTCCTCTCCTTATAGAAAAAATAGATAAAACACTTTTGGATATCTCTCCATGAACTTACAACATCCTTACTTTTTTTTAATCTTAATTTTTTTTACTCTTCTCTACTGGCTTACACCTAAAACATGGCGTCTACGTCTTGCCACTTTTATTGGTTTTATCACTTGGTTTATTTTTGCACCTTTTTCTGCTCTCTTTTGTTTTATCTTAGCGTTAATCACCTATCGATTTACAAAAGCACCTACGTTTCTTCTCTCGATAATATTATTTGCTTCTTTTCTTATCTTCCGTGCAAGTTTAAGTCATCTAAATTTAGAACATGGCATTGTCCCTTGGGTGGGAGCTAGTTTTTTTATTCTTCGCTGTATCCATTATGTCTTTTATAGGGCTCAACACAAATCACAATCTTCTTCATTTGAACAATTTTTTTTCTACCTTTTTTTTCCTGCGACAATCCTT